>DASYSW010000184.1:0-6590 GCA_036002905.1 Chitinophagaceae bacterium | reverse complement strand
GAAACTTCAGATCGGCCAGCCATTCAACCTTACGTTCAATTGAAAATGGCTGCTGCTCATACTTGCCAATCGGATATCTCGGATCAATAGCTAGTGTTGTCATAAGATCAACTGTTAGATTGTTATATTGTTACCCTCCATCAATTTAATCTTCCCTTAGTGAATGTCCTGTCAAATGAATAAACACGTCCTCTAAATTTGCTTTCTTCACTTCTTTGGGTCTTTCAAACCCGGAAGCGACAAGATCATCGATCATTTGGTCCGGGCTATTTAAAGCAATGATCTTTCCGGAATCGATCACCGCTACCCTGTCGCACAAGTATTCCGCCTCATCCATATAGTGCGTGGTAATGATCACCGTTGTTCCCCGGTTCCGAATTGTTCTGATCAATTCCCATAAACTTCTTCTCGCTTGCGGGTCAAGGCCCGTTGTTGGTTCATCCAAAAAAATAATTTTCGGATCATTGATAAGTGTTGTCGCAACCGAAAATCTTTGCTTTTGTCCGCCACTCAATTCTTTGAATTTTGATTTTGCTTTTTCTGTAAGGTTTACCATTTGCAGCAGTTCCATCGGCTCCATGTCCTTATTATAGAGGCCACAAAAAAGTTCGATCAGGTCAACCAAATTAAGACCGGGGTAATATCCGCTTGTCTGCAACTGCACACCAATGATCTTTTTTATTTCGCCGGGCGCTTTGTCGAGGTCATGTCCATCAACTATTACCTCTCCACGTGTTTTTTCCCTCAATGTTTCAATGATTTCCAGTGTTGTTGATTTACCTGCGCCGTTGGGACCCAGCATCCCGAAGATTTCATTTTCATATACGTCAAAGCTGATCCCTTTTACTGCTTCAAAATTTCCATAATTCTTTACGAGATTTTTTACAGAGATGATCGTTTTCCTTTCCATAGAAGGAGCAATTTACTGCAAAACTAGCTATTAGCCACTAGCTGCTAACTACTAGCTATCCTTTATAGTGCGCCGACTATTGTTATTATTGTCTCCCTATGGTACTGACCTCTTCTTCATTATCTATCATCATCATCTATTATCTTTTATCTCCCTTATTTTTGGATCATGAAACAATTATTGCTATCATTCTTTATCCCATCATTCGTCTTTTCCCAAACATTTACTTCGCAGGAACTAAATAGATACAAAGAAGAGGCGCAGCGTGTCACAATTATACGTGACAATTGGGGCATTCCTCACATATATGGAAAAACAGATGCAGACGCCGTATTTGGATTGTTATATGCTCAATGTGAGGAAAATTTTCAGAAAGTGGAAGAGAACAATCTTGAAATGATGGGAAGATTATCCGAAATAGGTAAGGCAGGCTTGTACGATGATCTCCAAATGCGACTTATTTATGATAGCAGCGCCGCAATAAAGGATTACAAGAATTCACCGGCATGGTTCAAAAAATTATTGGATGCCGCCGCGGACGGAGTAAATTATTTTCTTTACAAACACCCTGAAGTAAAACCATCCCTGCTGAAACGTTTTGAACCCTGGTTTGCATTGATGAGAACAAACGGAAGTATTTCGGCAACGCAAACAGCAGACCTGACTGTCGAGGATATGAAAAATTTATATCCCACTGATGATCCATCGACTTTTTTGCCGAAGAAAAGGTTTAGCAGGGATAAACAGGAAATCGGTTCGAATGGTTTTGCCGTAGCTCCATCAAAAACAAAATCGAAAAACGCGATCATCTATATCAATCCTCATGTTACTTTTTATTTCCGGAGCGAAGTGCAAATGATAAGTGATGAAGGATTGAATGCCTACGGAGCGGTTACATGGGGAACTTTTTTTGTGTTCCAGGGTTTTAATCAGCACTGTGGATGGATGCATACCTCAAGTGATGCCGATGTAGCCGATCTGTACAAAGAAAAAGTAGACAACCGAAATGGCTCCTGCCTGTATCTATATGATGGAAAATGGTTGCCTGTAAAAACTAAACAGATCACGATTCAATACAAGAGCGCAAATACTGTGAAGAAGCAGACATTTGTTGCTTATGCTACTGGTCACGGACCCGTTATGGGGATCAGGAATGGAGACTGGCTCAGTCTTAAGGAGAATAATCGTTCACTGGACGCTCTAATGCAATCGTGGTTACGTACAAAAGCAAAGGGATTTGAAGATTTTAAAAAGATCATGAACATGCGGTCAAACAGCTCGGACAATACTGTATTTGCAGATGACAAAGGAAACATAGCTTACTGGCATGGTGACTTTATGCCAAAACGTGATCCGAAATTAGACTGGGCCCAACCTGTCGATGGTACCACTTCTTTAACCAATTGGAAAGGCCTGCATTCACTTGACGAAATGATACATGTATACAACCCCAGGACGGGATGGATACAAAATTGCAACTCCACTCCTTTCACCGTCTCAGGAAACAGCAGTCCCAAAAAAGAAAATTATCCGACCTACATGGCACCCGACCTGGAAAATTATCGTGCCATCAATGCCGAGCGTCTACTGGATGAAAAAACTGATTTGACAATTGACAGGTTAATTAAGGAAGTTGGCTATAGCCACTATCTCTCAGCATTTGAAGTTTTACTGCCGCAGCTTTTTCTTGCTTTCGATGAGTTACGGGAAACTGATTCTCTCCGGCAAATGTTGTCAGAGCCGATTGACCTGTTGAAGGCATGGGATAAAAACTCATCTGCTTCTTCCGTCGCAACCACCCTAGCTATTGAATGGGCTTCAAGAATAAGGACAAACCTTTCATCGACGGAGAAATTGAATTTGCTTCACGATACAATGAAAGATCTTAAAAAAAGATTCGGATCATGGAAAATTCCCTGGGGTGATATCAACAGATATCAACGGGTCGGTAGCGGTGAAAATTTTGACGATAGCAAGCCCAGCTTACCAGTAGGATTAGCTTCTGCAACATGGGGATCGTTGCCTTCTTTTCAATCGAGACACTTTGCAAATTCAAATAAACGATATGGGTTTTCGGGAAACAGTTTTGTCGCCTGTGTTGAATTCGGCAAAACGGTAAAAGCAAAATCAATTATTACAGGTGGACAGTCCTTTGATCCTTCTTCAAAAGATTTTACGAACCAGGCGCAAATGTATATTGATGGAAATTTTAAAGATGTTCTATTTTATAAGGAAGATGTAATGAAACATGTAGAGAGGAAATATCATCCGGGCGAATAGATAAAGCGATAAATGTCACCGGATTTACTCATGTCTGCATGTTCTGAAAAATAATGTGGTGTGCCGCTAAAAAAATTTTTGAAAGTACTTGACCCGATGAGGCCGTAAAAAGCGCAATTCGCTCGCAGTATTTTGAGAAATTGATTTAAATCTGTGGCTTACCCTCCTGTTTAAATTGTCCCTGCATTCTCAATTCTTCCAATTTCTTTCTTCCATACGCGACTCGCGTGATCACAACAAACAGAACGGGCACAATGAAAATGGCAAGCGATGTAGCTGCCAGCATTCCTCCGAAAACAGTCCAGCCAATGGTTGACCGGGCGATCGCTCCCGCTCCCGTTGCAAAAGCCAATGGCAATACTCCCAGGATAAAAGCGAAAGATGTCATCAGGATAGGTCGCAAACGCAATTTCACGGCTTCAAGTGTTGCTTGCAATAATTCCATTCCATTGTCGAGACGCAACTTTGCAAACTCGACGATCAGGATCGCATTTTTTGCAGAAAGACCTATCAGCGTAATTAAACCAATTTGAGAATAGACACTGTTACTTAGTCTAGGGATAAAAATTAGAGTCAATATTGCACCGAATGCCGCAAGAGGTACAGCCAGTATTACAGAAAAAGGAACGGACCAACTTTCATACAGTGCAGTCAAAAACAAAAACACAAATACAATTGACAATGCAAAAATGTAAATGGTGCTGGAACCTGCCTCTATTTCCTGCTTACTTAATCCCGCAAATTCATAACCATAGCCGGCCGGCAATGATTTAGCAGCCTCCTGTAATGCCTCGATAGCCTGCCCACTACTGTATCCTGGTTTCGGCGTGCCATTTATTTCAGCCGAACGGAATAAATTAAAATGCGAGATCACAGGAGCGTTCTCAATTACCTTGCTGGTTGTTAAAACACTCAAGGGCAATAATTGACCGGCCTGGTTTCGCACATAATACTGATCCAAATCTTTTATATCGCCGCGGAATAAGGTATCTGCCTGGGCCACCACATGAAAATTTCTCCCGTAAATAGTAAAGTCGTTTACATAGCGGCTACCCAAAAAAGTTTGCATGGTACTATAAACATCTGCAATTGATACGCCCAGTTTCTTACATTTATCCCTGTCAACATCTACCTGGTAAGCCGGTGTCCTGGCAGTGAAATAAGAAAATGCTCTTGCGATCTCCGGGCGCCTGTTTAACTGACCAACAAAAGTATTTACCACTCTCTCAAATTCTTTGATATCATCAGTACTCTCCTGTTGCTCCAATTCAAATGTAAATCCGGCAGTTTGTCCTAACCCCGGTATTGCCGGAGGCTGAATCACCAGGATATTGGCTTCTTTGAAAGAAGCAAATCGTTTCTGCATTTCTGCAATGATGCCCTGAATCTGCTGAGCCTTGCTGGTTCGTGTGCTCCATGGTTTTAGCTGGCAAAAGATGGTGCCTCCGTTTGATTTCGATGCAAACGTTATTACATTCAATCCACCCAAAGCAGCATAGTGAGCCACACCCGGTATTGTTTTGATGCTGTCCATTATCCTGTTGAGCGTTACGAGGCTGCGCGATGTTGAAGAAGCTTCCGGCAACTCATAGGTAATATATAATCGACCCTCATCTTCGGTTGGAATAAAACTTGTTGGTTTCGCTTTAAATAAAAGATAAGTACCAACCAAAATGCACAGCAACAATATGAGTGCATACCTGCTGCCTTTAATAGCTTTTCTTACAGCATTGGTGTATTTGTGCGAGACTCTCTCAAACCAGGAATCGAAGTAATAGAAAAATTTATTCAGCCCTCTTGCTTTCCTGTTTAATTGATGCGGACGCAACATTATTGAGCACAATGCAGGTGTAAGAGATAAAGCGACGAACGCCGAAATAAGAACAGAGATCGCAATAGTAATTGCAAACTGCTGATACAACCTTCCAAGGATACCAGGTATAAAACCAACCGGCACAAACACGGCCGCCAGTATCAATGCAATCGCAACTACCGGACCCGAAATTTCTTTCATTGCGGCAGTAGTCGCTTCTTTCGGGGTCAATTTTTTATCGTCAATATAATGTTGAACAGCCTCCACGACGATGATCGCGTCATCCACGACAATACCGATAGCGAGAACAAAACCAAACATGGTGAGGGTGTTGATAGTAAATCCAAGCACCGAAAAAAGAGCGAACGTACCGATGATGGACACCGGGATCGCAAGAACAGGGATTAGTGTTGATCGCCAGTTTTGGAGAAAGAAAAACACAACCAGTGTTACCAATCCTAATGCAATCAATAAAGTTTTTACTACCTCTTCGATCGAAACCTTTACAACAGAAACCGATTCAAAAGGCACCACGTAGTCAACATCCACAGGGAAAGATTTTTTTAGCTGGGCCATTTCTTTATACACTTCGTCTGCAGTTTCCAGTGCATTACTACCCGGAGCCTGGTAAACAAGCAGATAAGATGCCCGCTTCCCATCGACAAAAGAATTGCTGGCATAACTGAATTTGCCAAGCTGTACCCGGGCTACATCTTTCAAGTAGACGAGGGAGCCGTTGTCAGGATTTGATCGTACAACAATACTGTCGAATTGCTGTGGTGTGCTCAGCCGGCTGTTTGTGAGAACAGAGTATTCAAATGCCTGTACATTTTGCTGAGGAGGTGCTCCAATTGTACCTGCACCAACTTGCAAATTTTGTTCCTGCAAAGCATTTACCACGTCATTCGCGGTGAGTCCTTTTTGTGCCAATTTATCTGTCTGCAACCAAATGCGCATGCTAAAATCATCAGCTCTTGTAAAAACATCCCCGATCCCTTTCAATCTTAGGAGAGCGTTCTTTACAAAAATGTTTGTGTAGTTATCCAAAAATGTTACGGCATGAGTTCCATTGGGTGAGTAGATGGCTACCAGCATCAAAATACTTGGGTTGCGTTTTCTTGTTAGTATACCCAGGTTTTTTACATCGACAGGTAAAGCAGGAGTTGCGATGCCCACCCGATTTTGAACGTCCAGTGCTCCTGAAGTAACATCAGCACCTACATTGTAAGTAACTGTTATCGTACTTTGTCCGCTTGACGTACTGTTACTTTGAATATAGGCCATGCCCGGAGTACCATTGACCTGCGTTTCAATAGGAGTCGTGATCGTTTGCTCCACAGTTTGCGCATCGGCTCCATTATAGATGGTACTGATATTAACTGTTGGAGGACTTATATCAGGGTATTGACTGATCGGTAGATTAAGAATAGATAAAATGCCTATTAATACGATCACAATAGAAACAACAATAGCAGTAACGGGCCTCTTTATAAAATTATCAGCGATCATAATTGCTTTGACATTGTAACATTCACCTTTGAACTATCTCTTATTCTTTGAAATCCTTCGGTTATAATTTTATCACCT
>DASYSW010000183.1:0-3839 GCA_036002905.1 Chitinophagaceae bacterium | reverse complement strand
GCGGCAGACGCGGGGAAGGAGCGGGGAGACCATGCAGGGGCGGGGTGTCACATTTTGCGGCGGGCGACCAATCAGAGGCGGGAAGCGTGCGGCGGCGGACTATTTTCGCAGATAACTATCGGTTTTATCCAACCAATCCTGGCGGGGCGGCGCCCAGGTATCGATCTCTTCTACGTCGCCGATTATGAGGGCCTCGTGCGGGAGGTTCGAAGGTATGACGATCATGTCGCCGGGACCCAGATCCATGGTTTGCTCCTTGTTTTCTCCAAGCCAAAACCGCATTTTTCCGGAAACCACCTGAGTTAATTGTTCGTGTACATGGAAGTGCAGCGGGACCAGAAAGCCGTCTTTGAATTTGATCCTGGCTGTCATTAGTTTTTCGCCGGAGACGATCTGGCGGGACATGGAGGGATTGACGGTCTCGACGGGAACCGTGTCCCAGTTCAGTTTGGCGATCATACTTTACGAATTTGAGGTGTAATGTAAAGAAATACTTTGGGCGGCGGTGAAGGAGGGCGGCGAGGTAGTGAGGCGGCGGTGACGGGGGGCAGCGGTGAGGTGGGGCGCCGGTGAAGGGGGCAGCGAGGTATTGTCTCAGTTTGAAAGTTTCGGCATTTTGCCGTCTGCCAAATTTACGATATCTTCTATCGATAAGAAACGCTTGGACAGACCAGCGGCCATTGCCGGGGTGACACGGAGGCTTTTATGCTGTTTTACAAAGTTGTAGTGCACGAAATGCAGGGCAACCGCGTAGCAGTGATTTTCCACCTTTTTAGAGAAGGCATTCGAAAGCCGGGTAAATCTGCGCATGTGCATACGCATCGTCAAATTTTGGCGCTCTACGTGTGATGTACTGATATGCTTACGATCCGGCTGGCCGAATACCACCTTCTTTTTGGCGGACACGAATTTGGAGGGACTATACTTCCTGTCTGATTGGTTGGAAGGCTCATCCGCGCTATCGTATTTCTTTACCAGTTGAGCGAAGTCTATTTGGCTTCCGAAGGCCGTTATTACCGCCTCCTGGTAGTACTTCAATCCGTCAGTCGTGAGTTGCCCCGGCTTGCCCTTGATCCGATAGGCGAGGTCACACATAAAGGTTTGAGCAGCTTCCAAATCCCTGTTACCCACCAGCCAAGAGATGATCAGTTTGGTATCGCTTTCGATGGCCGTCCATGTCCAAATATCCCCGGCGTCCTCTTCCATCCCTTCGGGGACGTTCTTTTGCTTGCTGTACACGAAACTCCAAATCTCATCGCATTGGACGCGGTTAGCCTGAACAAACATAACGGTCTCATTGTGAAAGTCTTGGTAAGCCCTACCCACGTCTACCAGCAGCTTTGTGACCGTGTTGATCGAAACGTCAGCGATCCGGGAGGTTGCACGGAGGCTGGAACCTTCAACTAAGAGGTTGATTATCTGGACTCTTTTGGCAATGGGGGCTTGTTCATATCACTAAGATATGACCTTTGCTTGAACGGTCAAGCATTTTGTTCAATTTATTTTATGGCCTTAGCCATTCGTCATCCGGTCGAGTTATAAGCCTTGCGTTATTTATTGCCATGTCAAGCGTTAGGCAAGTTCGACCGGAATAAAAGTGTTCCACCCCGTTTTTAATTTTATAGACAGCCAGAGCGAGATCAGCTTTAGATGGATCTGTAAAGCATAGGGGTAATAATAACTGAAGGTGGCCGAATGGATGGTTCTTACCCCTATAGAATTGAGGAATCGCGGTCTTGTAATTCCGTTTTAATCTTTTTTTCGCATGTTCGATAGCGCCGTTGAAGGTGTTCATCAAATGCTGCTTACTAAGAGCTTGTAAGCTGGGATCAAAACGTTGGAAATTCGTGCGATCATCGATTATATGATCGATATTAATTCGTAACTGCAGCCTCGTGTCAAATGTGAGTTCCGAGTGGTCAGTGAAATAGCTCGCTCTTTCTGGCAATGGAGAAAAACGATTCAAATTGCTATCGCTCTCATTACAAAATTCAATAAAGGTCCACTTATTTCGACCTGGGAATTGTTTAAAAAACATGAAAATCTCCTGCTGATTTTCTGTGATTAATCCCGTATTAAAGCATATATATGCTCCTTGGGTTAAAACTTTATTTTCATCATGAAGGCGATGAAATGTATGATAGAGATAGTTCTTCAGAATGGGACTAGGCCGTGTTGGGTCAACAACTGAATAATCCCATTTATCGGGTGCCGCTAACACTCTCAATTTTTCAATAACTACGTTAACATCAGCAAGATATGCATGGTCAAGAAGCAATGGCCTAGAGTGGGGGGAACTGTTTTCTAACATAAAAAAAGGTTTATACTACAAAAGCCTCGCTTTTGGCGAGGCTGTGTGTTCAAATCTTTTGTATGTTTTTTTAATGTGTGGTCTAAGTCTTAATGTTTTGCTTCACGGATAATGTCAAAATCAAAGGGTTATGTTCTTTCTTGTTTTTTTTAAAAAATGGTATTAAGAGTTATTGCAATTGCGATACAAATATAAGACGACAAATGTAACTAAAAAGTATAAAAAAGCTTAAAATTAATTTTGAGTAAAAGTACCCATACCGATTGCATGATTACCAGCCAATTATCATGCCAAATAGTACTTTTACTACTTCTTCCATCTTGCCGACGCGGCCTTCTTAGCAATTTCAGACCTCTTGTTCGCCGAAAGCTTTTTGGCCCGAGCCTTTCCCCCCTTTAAGCCCCCCAGCCTCCCTAATGCCGCAGCTGCGGCTTTAATCTCCTCTGAAGTACTCTTTTCATTAGACACCTTTTCCTCTTCATTTGTTGCAATGTCGACAATTCTTTTTGCTATTTGATTGGTATCCCTGGGGCGAGCTGCTTTCTTTGCCATGTCTGCAAGATACAAAAAATGTGCTTAACCGGTTAAGTAAATAAAAAGGCCACCCCATAGACATGGAGCGGCGAGTTTAAACCTTATCCTATTGAACCCGCTATAGACATAGAAGGCCCTCAAGAACTGTGTTCTTGTGCTGTGTTCAACCAAACTTTACCGGGTAGAGACATACCCTGGCTTGTTGATATAGAAAAAGAGTTTGCTGTTCAGGTAAGCATAAAAAAATGACGTGGGTCTCAAATTGCAGTCTTAGAGGCCGTCGAAAGCCCGGAAACGTGCAAATGAAAACCCACGCCAAGTCGGTCCTGGGCTCATTCACTCAAATTCCGTTTCCTTTTGAAATTTCGACGTTTCTAAGACGGATGGAAGCGAATAGCTTCAACAATTTGAAGAATCGCAAATATCGTAAAAGCTGGCGAACTGCTACGGATCGCCCGCCCTAATCAGGAGCCATATCCTTTAAACCTAATCGAATATAGTCAAAAAATTGAATTGTAGTGATTTTACACTACAATATTTTGACTGATTTCCGGCACCTTGCCGGCGTGATCCGCAAAAATGACCGCAGAATACTAATTACCTTCGGGAATAACCTTAAAAGGCTAAGAAAGGCCAAAGGTTATAGCTTGCGGCAGTTCGCAGCTTTGGCGGATATTGACCATGCAATGATCGACAGATATGAACGCGGAGCAACCAATCCATCCCTTACCACAATTGGCCGGCTGGCTGAAGCTCTCGAAATCGAACCCGCAGACTTGCTACAGAAAAAAGGGTGATTTAATTGCCTTAGGATTGATTGTTGAAATTGTATCTTTCCATTCATAAAGTATATTGAGATGGCCCAATTTCCAAGGACAGAAAAATCTCTTACATTTAGAGATTAATTATGGATCCGAAAAAAGCAAAAGAGAGCCGGCGTAAGTATGATTCCGAGTTCAAGAACGAGGTTTTAAAAATGGTAGAATCCGGGCGT
>DASYSW010000182.1:0-2167 GCA_036002905.1 Chitinophagaceae bacterium | reverse complement strand
GATCAATTCCTTTTCGGATAACCCTGTGCATGCATTCGATTTTCCGTTGAGAGAAAGATTGAAGAACCTCTGCGACTCTTACGGTTTTAAACTCACAACGCTTACCCAAAGAGGAACACTTATCAATAATGGCCTGGAAGGGTGGGCGGTGACATTTGTGGAGAATCATGATATTGTCCGCATGGAGCCAATTGTAAATGATAAGATGCTAGCCTATGCTTACATACTTACACATGAAGGTTATCCTTGCGTGTTTTGGCAAGATTATTTTAACTGGGACCTGGCGCAGGTGGACAACAATAGCGGTATCGCCGCATTGGTACAATTGCATGAACAATATGCGGCGGGTGACACGGATGTCCTCTACTGTGACGATGATCTTTACATCATGCAGCGCAAAGGCAACGGGTCACAAAAAGGGTTGGTACTTGTGTTAAACAATTTTGATCAATGGAATGGGAAGTTCGTTGACACGCAATGGCACAATACAAAGCTGGTGGCAAAAGCCTGGCGTGGAAAAGATAATATGGACATTCCCGCTGATAAATGGACCGATGACTATGGGACTTCTGAACTCTGGGCACCGCCACGCGGATACGTAGTTTATGTGCCCGAGATATGATCACGAATTACACAAAACAAAAAAATCTGTGTTCATCCGTGAAATCAGTGAGATAAAAATATTGCTCACAGATTACACAGATTTACACAGATACTTATTCACCATTCACCACTCACCAATACAACTTTCGGCATCTACAACGATTTTAAATATTCTACCAGGTCAGCTTTCTCTCTTCCTGTTAAGTGTAACCGGTTGTGTTCGTTGTAATGATTGACAACATCCAGCAAAGTGGGAAATCTTCCGTCGTGATAAAAGCCGCCTTTTTCCCTGGCGAACAAACCGCCTAAAGGTGTTGTTCTGTACTTACCTGTTGGTGATCTCATTGCTTCAAAATTGTCGATCCCAAGTTCATCACCCGTGTGCAATTCATTGTCTGCATACAGTGGATACTTATGGCAATTGTCACATTTTGCTTTTGTGAAAAATATTCTTCTTCCGCGAAATGCAGCGGACTTGTCAAAACTTCCGGCGGGCGGATTGGGTGCATCAATCGAATGTTGATAAGCTCGGAGTGCATCCAATTTTGGAGTGATGAGGTCCGGATCGTTCGTCACATCATAAAAATGATTTTCCACTGCAATGGGATATTTAGCGGGATTATTCAAACGCGGATCGAAAAAATTTCCTTTTCCATGCATTTCAAGATTGCCCACGAACGAATTCCAATATTTGATAGTGCCCCAGCCTGTGTAGGTAACAAGGTTTATTCCCCTCAAACCAAATGCTGCCGGAATTAAATTCGCCGCAACTTTATTATCGGGGCGGAATGCCTTTCCGTCCATAAACAAAACTGCGGCAAACTTCCCTGGTCCCCATAAACTCAGTACGTTTCTCAACGTTGGTTCGTCAACGTGAAGTAAGTTGGCGATGGGTTGTGCATTATCAGTTAACGAAATAATGCCTCCAACATTAAGATCCCTGTTTGGCCATCCATCCAGTCGCTTTCCAATACCATCAGCAAATGAATTATCGACTGTTGAATGACAGGAAGCGCACGTAATACCTATTGATTGCAAATTTCCTTCGCTATTGAAATTTCCTTTTACGCCGAGCACGGCATTTAATTTTAGCAGGGCGATCGTTGTTGCCGGATCATCGAGACTGAGCGCACCGGACTGAATCCCTGCGACTACTTCAGGTGGAAGAGCTTCGGCATCAACTTTTAATCCGACGGCCAACGCTGCCCTTGGACTAACACCCGGGCCAAAACCACCATTGTTCGCTCCAAGGATTGCTTTATCGATATGTAATAAACCGCTCCAGAAATCTTCATCACCAAAAGTGTCGAAACGAAAAATCTCTTTGCCGTCGCTGACGAGAGACCTGTGTTCCTTAAAAGGGTTTTTTCTGTTTTGCTCTGACACATCATCGACCTGTGGCTTTTCCATTCTTTTGGAGCACTGTACAAAAGTGATGAAGATAACCATGAACGCGATGGCAAGCAATTGCTTTTTGGATCTCATAAAAAGATTTTGAAAAGGAGAAAATATTATGTGCAATCAAACAGCCAGGCAGGAACGGTGTTAGATGCTTGCTGATTCG
>DASYSW010000181.1:0-15670 GCA_036002905.1 Chitinophagaceae bacterium | reverse complement strand
AATGATTCCTGGCCGTTTCGTCTTTTACGAAATCAAAGAGGCCCGTAAGCACCTGGAGCAACCAAATTTTTTCAGGGCTTTGTATGATATAACTTAATATCCCTGCTTTACGAACAAGATTTTCAAAAAGCGTTTGCAGTGTGATATTGGGAACGTCGCTGATCAATTGCTCCAATGTGGCACTTGCTCTTTTTAATCCCTCATTCAGTCCCTGGGAGAAAAGATCTTTGGGCGGTGCTTTTGCTTTCTCATATAACAGTCTGCGAAGTGAAGTGCTTGTGTCGTCATATTTTTTATGAGAGGCTTCAATGGTGAGTTTTGCAATTTCAATGGCTGGAATATGAAACCAGTCAAAATGCAGAATTTCAAACAATATTTCATCTCCGCTATACGGGACATCGTGTTCGCACGCCAGGTATTCCAGTATTAGAATAATTTTTTTTGCGAGCGGGATTTCAAAAATGTCAAGGCTGCGCTTGCTGTAGTAAGGGATTTTTTTCAGTTTCAAATATTGGATCAGTTCATCACCATACTTGTTCTCCCTGTAGATAACTCCAATTCGACTGGGCGATGTTCCTTGCGCAACGAGGTTCTCTATCTGCTTTGTTATATCGATCATTTCCAATCGTTGTGTCTCATAAGCCCTGACGATCGGTTTGTAAGTTAAATGCCTGATCTTAATATTCGAAGCGATCAAATCCTTGCTTAAGCCATCCAGTTTGTTAATAAGTCTCTCACTATTTCTGTCGATCAGGTTCTTTGATGTGTCAAGGATGGGCTGTACAGAACGATAATTGTTAACGAGGGCAACCTTTAATAGGTCATCTTTATAAGTTTCTGTAAAGGCCAGCATATTTTCCACGTTGGCACCCTGGAACCGATAAATGCTCTGGTCATCATCTCCGACGACAAAGACATTTGGTCTTTCCCAATAGTTGATGAGCAATTCAACGATCTTATTTTGGGTTCCGCTGGTATCCTGGTATTCATCAACGAGTATGTACAAAAATCTTTCCTGGTAGTCCGCCAGTAAATTCTTGTTTTCTTCAAAAGCCTTGATCACCCAATTGATCATGTCATCAAAATCATAACGGTCACGACGTCGCATCATTTGCTGGAAGTGATCAAATTCATTTACGGCAGCACGAAGCCTTTCCATCTTTTCCTTCTCTTCCTCTATTTTATCCCTTTTGACATCACCTGCATGAAACTCCTTGTATCTTCTTTTGTAAATAAATTCATCCCGGTTAGGCAGGTCGGAGATGTATTCATCAATCCTTTGATTGATAAATGACGGTGACCAGCCTTCTTTTTTCATGGTGCCGAAAAGCCGGTCGAGGTTGTGAATTTCAAAATATACATCACCACGGTAGCGCTTCAACAAATGATTTTTGGGAAAGGAATCGATCAGTTTTTTGAACAGTTCTATTTTTTCAAGCTCTGAAATGGGATCAAGAGACGTTTTCTCGAACAACGATAGATTATCCTGGATCACCTCGTTGCAAAAAGCATGAAAGGTGAAAAGGTTTACTTTGTAAGCATCAGGTCCAATGAAATGAAGCAATCTTTTTCGCATCGCAACCACACCTGCTTCTGTATATGTGAGACAGAGAATATTTTCTGGGGAAGCATCGGTTTCCAATAAGATCTTCCCTATCCGGCTTGCCAGTATTTGCGTCTTTCCAGTTCCCGGCCCAGCAATTACCATTACAGGCCCTTCAATAGTGTCCACTGCTAAACGCTGCTTTTCATTTAGCTGGCTATACTCTTCACGAAATTTAACCTGTAACTTTTCTTTGTAAGATGACATGAGCGTTCAAAAAAATTTTCATTGACAAGGTAGATAAATGAAATAAAAGAAGCTGCCTCATTAGAAACAACTTTTTAACAGAATTGTTCGGGGGAAAAGCTGCAGGCTCCAAGCCGCCAGCTGCAAGATCCGGGGAGACAACTAACTATCCCGGCATCCGGGAAATGTATTTTTCTATCTGTTTTATTTGATCAACGATCTGTGGAGTCGTTGGCTTTAACGCCTTTGATTTCCGGAAGAAATCTTTTGCCGCACGAAATTCTCTTTTGTTCATCATGATGCTGCACATCTGCAAATAGGCTGCAGCTTCATTTTCCTTATCGGGCAGACCCTTACGAAGGGCTTGTCGTATATAGCTTTCCGCCTGTCTCAGGTCATTTTTTTGCATGGCCAGCATTCCCATCTGCAACATACTCGCTCCTTCTGCTTCTTTCATCGGCATACCGAGATCCAAACCTTTCTTCATCATCTTTTCGGCGCCCTCGAAATCCTGCTTCATCATCGCAACATTCCCTTTCAATGTGTAGTACACAGAACGGATGGGCTTATACAACAAACCAGGAAATTTAATCGAGTTCAGGATTTTCTCTGCTCCTTCAATATCACCGGCCTCAAGGAATTCCTGTATCAGCCGGAGTGGGCCGAAGAAAAAATGACCCAGCACTAAAATGATCCCCACAAAATATAATGGAAATGCAGGCCAGAATGAAGCGGCAAAGTTTACTGCAACGCCGCCAAGTATAAGAACGATCCCGATATACAGCCTGTATTTAATAAGAACATTGTACAATTTCATATCTCAAAATTTGAGGACTGCAAAGATAGGCGGAATCTGCAAAGCAAATGTCGTGAGACGTGAAACGTCAAATGCCAAATGTTCATTCTGACGTTTCCGGTTTCACTGGATGGCGGCCGGAACGTGCAAGTGAGGCCTTTAGCGTGAGAACCGTGATTAAGGTGCCCCGGTAAGAAAAATTAATCGGTGCTCTTGTCAGTCTTGAGCAGGATCATGAATACTCCGAAGATCAAAAAAGTGATGCCGGTATAAAGATTCAATTTTCCTGTTCCTTCCTTGTGGAGAAGGGTATCAACCAGCAGGATGAGTGAGACGATCGTAAAGAATACCCCGATTACAAAGTTCAGTTCGTTAAGTCTTTTGAGCATAGATCTAAAAGAAGATTAGATTTAATAAGATAGTAGCTGCGAGCAACAGTATGCTTAGTACAACCGGATTTAGATACCATCGTTTTTTCGCTCCCTTTTGTATGTTAGTCAGTGAATAAACAAGACCCTTTAGTTCTGCGTCCGATTTCGGTTTCGTAGCAAGGCTGACAATAATTGTAGTGACAAAATTGGCCGTCCATGATACCCCGGCAACAATAAAGGCCTGGCCCAATCCGCTGCGGATCTCATATAGTGGAGCGATCCATCCTCCTTTTCCTTCCGCTATAGTTAACCCGTGTGTGATAGCTGCGGCCAGGGTTCCGGCCAGCAATCCACAAAAAGCACCATGGCCCGTTGTTCTTTTCCAGAACATACCTAGCAAAAATGTGGCGAAGAGCGGTCCGTTCACAAAACTGAAAACAAGTTGAAGAAAGTCGTTGATATTATTAAAACTCCTGGCGATGTACGCGGTACCGATCGAAAAAAGTATGCCCGCTACCGTGATGATTTTTCCAACCACCAGGTAATGACCATCGGATCTGTTTTTTACGAAATAAGATTGATATATATCATACGTAAAGACAGAATTGAATGCAGTAACGTTTCCCGCCATACCGCTCATGAAAGATGCAATGAGCGCAGTGATGCCAACTCCCAGCAAGCCACTCGGATAATAATGAGCGATCAATGATGGAAGTGTCATTGTATAGTCAAGTCCGCCTGATTCATTGACAGGGATGCTGTACCCTTTCGATTGTAAAGCGGGAGCCATTAACGCGATGGCAATGACGCCTGGCAAAACAACAATTAGCGGCATCAGCATTTTTGGCAACGCAGCTACGATGGGAGTTCGTTGTGCAGCATTCATGTTCTTCGCGATCATCGCTCGTTGCACCACAAGGAAGTCGGTACACCAATATCCAAACGACATCGCAAATCCCAAACCGAATATTAACGACATAAAATGTAAACCCATCGGGTTTGTGTCAGCATGTGCCATGTATTTCCAGGCGTGTGTGTATTCGGGCTGCAACTGAGCCTTGATATTTTCCCAACCACCTGCGTCATGTAAAGCAACGATAACCAGTGGCGATAGTCCAAGCACAATCAAAAAGAATTGCAATACTTCATTGTACACGGCACTGGTAAGGCCCCCGAGGAATGTATAGATCATCACAATGCCGGCAGCTATCCAAATGGAAATATCGAAATCCCATTTCAATATCACTTCTAATAGTTTGGCTAGTGCATACAATGAAATACCAGAAGAAAAGACTGTCATCACCGCAAACGAAATAGCATTCAGGCCTCTTGTTTTTTCATCAAACCGAAGCTTTAAATATTCTGGAACGCTTCGTGCCCGACTACCATAATAAAAGGGCATCATAAACAAGCCCAGGAAAACCATGGCAAAGATGGCACCCACCCAGTAGAAGTGCACGGTCATGATGCCATACTTAGCGCCCGAAGCCACCATACCCAATACTTCCTGTGCGCCAAGATTAGCTGAAATAAATGCAAGGCTGGTGATCCATAAAGGAATGCTCCGGTTGCTGGAAAGAAAATCATTACTTGATCTTATTTTCCTTTTAATGATAAATCCTACAGCAACGACAAAAGCGAAATATAGAAGAATGACAAGATAGTCGGCAAGCGTTAGTTTCATTAATGGCGATTAATCGTGTATCGATTAAATTGAGCCACGAATACACAAAGACGCCAAGTGACGCTAAGTCTTAGTGTTTCTTTGTGCCTTCGTGCCTTAGTGGTTCTAAAATGACTAAAAAACTTCTGAATTGAAGATAGAAAAACTAACTTTAAGGAAATAAATTTTATTTGTATGGAGACCCCGATGAAAAATGCAAACCCACTGGCCGGGCTTGATGAATGGGAAGAAGATGTATTACGCAGATATCCCGATGCCGATGCGATCGCGACGGCAAAATCAACCGACGAGTTTAGGAACTATGATACACCGGTCAGGGACACTGTCCGTGAATTTTATCAAATGAACCATACTTACCAGACCTATGAGTTTGTGCAGGAAAAAAGAAAGAATTTCTTAAAGTTTGATAAAAAAGAAATGCCCGTATGGGATGCATTTAATTTTCTTAACCAGTTAGTCGATGATTCAGATCCTGATACCGATCTTGACCAGTTTCAGCATTTATTGCAAACTGCTGAAGCTATCCGGAATGATGGTCATCCCGACTGGATGGTATTGGTGGGACTGATGCACGACATGGGCAAAGTATTGTGTTTATTCGGCGAACCTCAATGGGCCGTTGTAGGAGATACCTTCCCGGTTGGTTGTTCGTATTCAGATAAAGTTGTGTACCCGGAATACTTTAAAAATAATCCTGATTGTCAGAATTCAACTTACCAAACCGAGACAGGGATTTATTCAAAAAATTGTGGGCTGCGAAATGTTTACATGTCGTGGGGCCATGATGAGTATGTTTATCAAATGCTGAAGGATCGCTTGCCTGAATCTGCATTATATATGTTGCGGTACCATTCTTTTTATGCATGGCACAGAGAGGGGGCATACAGTTATCTCCTCGACGATCATGACAGGGAAATGCTGAAATGGGTAAAATTATTTAATCCTTATGATCTGTATTCAAAATCTCCGACGCCTCCGGATTGGAGTAAGTTGAAGGGATACTATGAGGATCTTGTTGGGAAGTATTTGCCGGATACGCTGAAATTTTAGAAAGTCGCTAGCCGATAATGAGTATTTGATATTGGTTATTGGATATTGGTTCCAATATCTAATACCTAATATCTAATATCCCAATACCTTAAAATTTATCATCATTCACTTCGATCCAGTAACCATCAGGATCCTGCAGGTAAATCTGTTTTATACCATCGGGACGAAGCTGCGGTGTTTTGCTGTCCTGGGCCCAGTTACCATACTTGACATTGAGTTCATCAAGATGCTTTGCAAAGTTTTCAACTGATGGAACGCTAAATGCAAGATGAATATTGATTTCGTGTTTCACGATCTCCTTTGCACCCTGCACGATGTGCAGCTGATTGTGGTCCCCGATTTTCAGCCAGATATGCCTGTTATCGTGAAATGGCTCGGGTATGCGTTTTAGCATCATTGCTTTTTCATAGAAGTCTGCGCTTTTATTCATATCAACCACGTAAATGGTAGTGTGGTTGAATTGAGGTGATTGTGACTTTGCTGGTTGAAGTGCCATGAGCATGCAAAGAAATGAAAACACAAATGGATATTTTTTCTTCATGGATCAATAATTTAATAATTAAAATACCATTAAAGATAAAGCATCATGAATTAGAATGAGACACCTCAGTCAATTTGGCTTTTAAATTTCCATAGAGGCAATACCAGTGATTCCCGGAAACCTGCCATTAGGAAATATATTATATCCACCAGGCAAGAGCATTCTGAGCCAATTGCATGGTGTTTACCTTTCATTGAGTTTGATGAAACATCGGTTAATTCATAATTAGAAGTCAAGAAAATGATCGTGGAGAAAAATATATCAATGGAAAATAATCATTCCCTTTCTTACCAGCAAGGTTTGTCGCTTTTTAATAAACTGCACGTTGGCCAGGCGGGCGAACAATTGGTGAACAATCTTAAAGACGTTTGCCCGGATTTTGTAAATATGACGATTGAGTGGGTGACGCACGGAATTATGGGACGGCCGGGTCTTGATCTGCTTATGCGTGAATACTTACTGATCGTGTCGTGCACCACTCTTGGTTATGCGATGCCGCAATTGAAAGCGCACATCGATGCGGCTTTGAAACTTGGTGGCACAAAGGAGCAAATTGTGGAAGTGATTTTGCAAATGCTTTTCTATGCAGGTGGAGCGGCTACAAGCAATGCATTAAGTGTAGCGAAGGAAGTATTTGACGGAAGATAGCATTTTTATATTCCTTCCCCTCGCGTCGTCAGGTATCGCATTAACCTTCCGGCCTTTCAATAGTCCATTTAAATAGACCAAGCTGTTATAGTTCCATTTGTTTTAGAATAATATAAAGTAATTCGGTAGTTTAACAGAATAACTGATAGCGTCTCAGTTTGAATTAATTCACCACATAGGAGCATAGGCACATAGATACACATAGGTGAGTTTGTGCACCTCTAACTATGTGCTCCTATGTCCCTACTGTACGTATGTGGTGAAAAATTTTCATTCGGAGGCATTACTGAATAACTAAAATCATTCTTTTGCAATAATTATATCCACATGTATAACATAACCGCTCCATCACACAGTGTTTATCCATTTAAGCCGGCTTTGATTTTCCTCTCTGTTAGTGCAGTCTTTTCGCTGCTGGCCTGTAATACGGCACCCACACAACGATACGGTTTCATCACGATGCTTGGAAGTGATACGATTTCCGTAGAGAGTGTAACCCGCCAGGGCAATACATTGACGAGCGATGAAGTTGATCGCTTTCCTCGTGTGGAGATACGCCATACCGTCGTTGATCTTAACGACAACGGAAGCATACTTCATCTTCTAATGGATATTCAGACACCCAGTGAATTACCTGGTCAGCGAAATCGAAAAGTAATGGCCGAGGTCGCCAACAATAAAGTGCACCTTTCAAAAATGGACAGCACCGGCAGTGTAAATCGTGATTTCCCAACGGGTGGCGCCATCGTAGTAGCTCACGTGCAACAAATGTATAGTCTCTATGAGCTTTACTTTGCCGCCGCGTTAAAGCAGGCAGCGGCGTCAAAGCTTGCGGCCGGCACTCCTGTGCAGATGCGACAGTTTTATATCGACCGGGAATTCGATCGATTTCCTTTGGGCCATGCTACTGTCACACCGCGCGGAGGAGGTAAGGCAGAGGTTACACACGACTGGCTTTCCGGAATTGGCGAGGCCACGATGGACTCTGGCTATAACATGCTGAGTTATTCGGGCGCCCGGACCACGTACAAAGTCCAGGTCACCCGACTTGCGACGCCACCAGACGTAAAAGGAATCGCCGACCGTTTTGAAGCAAATGAGAAAGAAGGTGGCAGTGTGAAGTCCTTAAGCGTTCGGGATACGACCAGCGCGCAAATTGGTAATGCAACGTTCACCGTCGACTATGGCAGACCACTTTTGAGAGGACGAACTTTGCTTGGCGATGTGATTCCTTACGATTATGTATGGAGGACAGGAGCCAATGCGGCTACGCAGTTTACAACGTCAACACCGATAAAGCTTGCCGGGATGCAAGTCCCTGCGGGTAAATACACGCTGTTTACAGCGCCACACACAAATGGAGTTGAGCTGATTGTTAATAAGCAGACAGGGCAGTGGGGTACGGAGTACAATCGCTCACTTGACCTGGGTGCAGCAAGGATCAAAAGCGAGGTGGCATCTACGCCAGTGGAAAAGTTCACAATATCTATCGTCCCCGGCGACGACCGGCACGGGATACTTGTACTTGAATGGGGTTCATTCAGGTGGACCGCACCAATCGAAGTGCAGTGAGATAGGAATAAAACGCCTTTAACACTGGCGTTACTAGCATTGAGAAATAAAAGAACAGGCATCGCAATAAGTATGGTTTTTTTACGCTGAACCGTTATCTCGCGTTCAAAAATTTATTATCATTGTGTGATTCCGTCAACGCAGATTACTCCACCAGAGGTTACAACTGATTTGTAGAAGAAATAAACAAGCACATGCGCTTCTCCGTAAAACTAGCGACCAGCATACTGACTGCGTTCGCGTTCGTTAGTGTGTATGGCCAGGCAGAGCAAATGATCGGGCAGCCTGCTCCTTTATTTGAGCTTAAAGACACTCGCGGAAATGTACACTCGTTGGATCAACTGAGGGGAAACTATATAGTGCTACATTTTGCGGCCACCTGGTGCCCCTTTTGCAATGCAGAAGCCCCAAACCTGGAAGAACTCTACCAAAAATACCGGGACAAAAATGTGCGGGTGTTTATCGTTGACGTGAGAGAAGACGCGGCCCTGGTTAAAAAATCGTTGGAGCATTTTCAGTTTTCATTTCCTGTGTTGCTTGATGAAGATGGCACCGTATCGGCAAAGTATGCGCCTGATGGTGTACAGCCGGCTCTTAATCGATATGAGGTCCCGATCGCCTCAAATTTGATAATTGACAATGACGGAAAGATCAGATTTTATTCTTTGCTGAACACTGCAAGTTTCGATGCAAAGCTGACCAAACTAAATCAGAAATTGGATGAACTTCTGAATGTCGCCCACTGACCATGTTACTCTTGTATTTTATCGTGCTCCTTCATTCTTTGCCAGGCCCTCGGCAAATGAGTTCTGACACCATTGTAAAGGTTGTCGCCCCTGGGGTATCGGCTCATGCCGGAAAAGACGCAGTTGTAAATGTTTCGGTTCTTGTAAAAAAGGGTTACCATATCCAGGCCCACAAAGTGAATGATGAATTCATTATCCCGACCTCTCTCGACATTGTCGAAAACAACATAATCATAACCGGAAAGCAGGCGTTCCCGGCGGGCAAAAAATTTAAAATAGAAGGAAGCGAGAATTATTTGTTAGTATACGACGGCGAGTTCAAAATAACCATACCGTTTAAAGTACAAGAAGAAATTCCAAAGGGGAAATACACACTGCAGGCAAAGCTCCATTACCAGGCATGTGACGACAAGACCTGTTTCGCTCCAAAAACGATAAATTTTGATATTGGCGTGCAGGTGATCTAAGGTCTGGTCAACCTGCTGCCATTGCAAATCGAATTTTCAATTTGCCGGGATAGTAGTTAGGTGGCCATATTCAAATTGGGCAATAACTATCTCTCGGTTTAGTTAAATAAACCGGCACGTTATGCCATTATTTTTTTGAGGACCTTGATGACGACTAAACCAACGAAGGAACCTCTCCTACAATGATGTTCTTAACTTCTTGTATCTCCGGTTGGCCGGGATCTGCACCGAGCTCATTCATGATCGGTACAAGCGTTTTTCCGAACGCTTCGAATTCTTCCATGCTATCCCACACGTCCGTTACATAAACGCTATTCGCGTCGCCATAGCAAACGTGGTAGCTCCTTCCCTTTGGAGAGCCGGCACCAGCGGCCTTTAGCCTTTTAATTACTTCCTGGTACTTGGCAAGTGGAAAGCCAGACGGTCTGAAATGAAGAACAAGTGACATAAAATTGAATTGTTAGATGAAGAAATGAGTCCTCAGATAGAGTACAGGGAAATGAAGTTCTTTTGCGAAGGTCGAATTCTTTTTATTACCGGGTTATTTTTTTGTTGGAACCGACTTTTCAGCCGGGCATGGGAATCTTTTACAGCTCCAGCTGGACCATCGATTTCGGGTACTGTTTCTTTTTCTTAATAACTTTCTTTAGTAAATAATGTTCAATAGCTCCGTTGATCGGACTAAGGGAAAATATAATAGCCATTTTTAGAAAAAGCGACAACCAGTAATTGTGGCTCGACAGGATTCTCAAACTGAAGCCAATAATGGGATCTTCAAAAATAAACAACACAATTGCCACACCCAGCGTCAGCGCTTTTGCCTTCCTGCTTACCCTGGCCAGTGTGAGTTCATCAATGGTCTCCTGCAGCTCGAAGTTCTTCTTTTCGATCTCCTGCTTTTGTCTTTTAATAATTGTGTTTTCCTTCTTTGTCTGCTCGGCCTCAAATATGATTTTGGCATCAGCCAGCTTTCTTGCATTGTCTTCTTCCTGGACCTGCTCACGCACTTCGTGAAAAATTTCGTAGTGATATAAACTTTTCGCAAGATCGTTCCTGGCTTTGTAAATTTTTGAAAGAAGCAAATGAACCTGGTATATTTTGGGTTTCACTTTTATCTGCTCTGCCATGCCTAGCCCTTTGTTCAATACATGAAGCGCCTCTTCCCACCGGGACTGTTTTATATAAATTTCACCAAGCTTTATGCAATTGGTGATCGCACCCGCGGTAAAATGATTTTCTTCACGTATCGTCAATGCCTGCCCGTTCAGACGTTCTGCTTCAGCGAGATCATTTTCGCTGGCATAGAAATTTGCCAGTTCAGTAATGGAATTTGAAATGCCGAGCAGCGTATGGTTATCCTGGGCGAGCTGAAGGGCCTTTTCAAAAAACTCTTTTGCCTCGGCAAGCTTGTCTTGCTGCATGCTCACTTTTCCCAAACCATGCAAGGCATAGATCATAAAATAAAAATCGTCCACTTTTTCGCCTTCCTGGTAAGCGACAAGAAACATGGACCGCGCTTCGTCATAATGATGCAACTCAAAATTTATGTTTGCCATGTTGTTGGCACAGGCTGCCAGCGCCGATGGGTTGTTTGCTGATTGTTTCAACTGCGAATAAGCCTCCCATGACATTTTAAGTGCCAAATCTATATTCCCGAAGGTCCGGTAGGTAGCTGCAGTGAGCAGAGCACAATTTGCTTTGCCATCAGCGTGATCAAGATCCTCAAATTGCCTGCGCGATTCGGCAAAAAGCTGAAGTGCCCGTTCAAACTCCTCCACTGTAAAATGATACATGCCGAGCAGGAACTTGGCGTAGGAAAACTTAAGTAGGTCGCCCTCGTTCTCTGCCCACTGGTAGAATGCGTGCGCATGTTCACTTTTTTCGTCTTTGGGGAGATATTTGAAAGAAGTTGTGATGCGGGAAAAATGTTTGCCGGTATCTGCAGCGGGGCAGGTCTTCAGTTCATTTATTGACTCTCTGACCTGTTCTAGATGTGTCATGGTGGTAGATTAAGTACTTAGCAATCCAAATCATGAAGGGAAAGGTCAATGGAAGATCAGGTAGCTTATATAAATATAAATAATATCGGCAGATAGAAGGCAGATCCGGCGGGCCAAAACGGAAATCGGAGTTAACTATAACCAGTGTAAAGCTGTAACGGTAACGGTAGATTTTGGAGTGTTAACAGTACGGATTCAAACTGGCCGAAGCTTCTCAAAAGGAGTATGTACTTGCTGAATAGGGGCAAACTAAAAATACAATGTTGAATTTTGCAAGCCCGGGAAATGAAAAAGATCTTTGCCCTTTTATTCATCTGAGACCTACAGCCGTCACGATAGCCTCCCAGAAGAACAGCGCTCCGCTACTGTGATGCTGTAATAGAGGTAAGATATTATTTGCTTATCCCAAAAACCGTTTGAAATTGCACGGTTGCTCAAGCGTGGAAATTTGCAACGGAGGCATGATATTCTTGCCTCAAAAGAGGAGCTTCGATGCAACGGCTTGATCACAAGATATGTCAACCGAAAAATGTGCTATGAGATTACTTATTATTTTCATTGTTCTCGGACTCGCCGCTTGCACAAAGCACGATTCCCGGGATCAGCTTTCTCAAAATTCCAATTGTTGTACGGAAACAGGGACAATTAGAAAAGGAAGTTCACTTGGACTATGGTGTGCAGACGCCTTGTTCATAGTGAGGAGTGATAATAAAATTATCCAGCCAGTCATTACTCACGATCTTCTAAATGGTTTATCAGAAGGCAGTGTGATTAAATTTGGGCATAAAGTAATTTTCCTGGGCATGATAAGTTGCGGTGAAAATATTGAGACAGCAGAACTTCTTTGCGTTTGTGCCCAGGACGCGGGCATACATTAGTGCGGTTATTGGGCCCTTAGCTCGTTAGTCTTTAAATATGATATTGTCAATAGAATATTTACCGCTTCCATTTATCAGCGTTGCAATTGATAATCCGATAACGAGCAAGGCATATTCAAATCCTTCGCCTTTTTGAGTACCATACCAATTCATAAAAAAACCGTTACCGAGATGTGCTATAAAGATTGTTCCAAGAAAAATAATAGCTATAGCTATTGACCAGAGTCGAGAGGCAAAGCCAGTTGCCAGGGAAATAGAGCCAAAAAATTCAATAGTAATAACCAGGAAGCTAATGAGCCAGGGCAGGTGCAACGTGCTTGTTAAAAAACCCATTGTGCCACTAAAACCATAACCACCAAACATGCCCAACATTTGTTGAGCACCATGAGGGAATAAGATTAAACCAATTGAAAGACGGGTTACTAAGCCTGTCCAGTCGTCGTTTGTATTGAAGATTTTATTTTTCATTTCTCTTTGTTTTTCGAACTAGCAGGGATAAATTATTTTTCTAGTTGATCTACTGATTTTTTCAGGTTATCCGAGAAGTTTTTTTCTTTGATTTGCATTCCGGAACTGGTGAATGAAACATTTTCGAAATAGCTTACTAAAGAAATAGTGCCGGTAAATAGAGTCGCTCCGAATGCTCTTAAAATAGTTTCGGCATTTGCCAACGCAGTTCGCGCACCTCCCGGCGATGGAGAAGTGCTGATAAGTAAAATTGGTTTTCCCGACAACAGGTTATTGTAGTCTTTCCCGGTTCGGGAAAGCCAATCCAATGTGTTTTTAAATGCCGCGGTTACAGAACGGTTGTGTTCGGCAACTGAAATGACAAAAGCGTCGTGACGCAGGATTTGGTCCTTAAACAACATAACATTTTTTGGAATGCCTTGCTCCGCTTCTGTTTCAGGCGAGTAGACGGGAAGAGGATAATCATGCAGCCGAAGAATGTTAGTTTTAAGCTTCTTAAATAAACCGGCTGTATAGTTGATGAGGTTGCCATTAATTGATTCCGGGTTGTTGCTTGCCGCAAACAGTAATATATTTTTCATATCTTATGATTTGTAATTGTTTTGACGATTTGATCCTGTAAAGTTGAGAGCAGGGCACCTACTGAAAAATAAAATAGTTTAAGAAATCATTTTTCCAGGAAGACTTGTCGCACAAATATTCCTACGGTTTTTTTCCAAATTTGTGTATGACCATACGCATCGAGATCTACAGCCGCGCCAAATTGTTTATTTTTATAAGCAACACCAATTCTTACCTGCTGGAAACTCCGCGAATGGGTTGAAAATTGATTCCATTCAGTGAGCGTTTGGGTGTTCACCCAAAAATTCCACTCACATTTTATGCGCTTCATATATTGTAGCTGAAAAAGTAAGCCGCCATTTATGTTGCCATCACTTTCGCTATGAAAGATCTCGGGTATGGCGACAAATACGAGGTGGCCTCCACTGATAAAAATGAGAAATGAGAGTTTTTCAGAAAAACCGGAAACGCTGTTATAATAAAGCGACGGACCAACACTTAGATTTGTTGTAAAATTCCAATAGGCAGAAGTCTGCACGCCCGCTTCGTCAAATAGAATATCTTCTCTGCGATAGAATTTCTGAAAGAATGCAAGTGTCGATATAGAGAGCCTATTTTTTTTATCCAGGGATTTAGTGGTGAATGAACTAAAGTCGCTTTTATAAAATCCCATTGTCAATTCAAACTGCGTAACCTGTGCCGTTATTGACCTGGACAAGATAAACAGGATAAATAAAAATAGCAGGGCTGATTTCTTTTTCATGCTGCAAAGCACATGACGACAACTCAATCACCAAATAAACTAGTTTAAGAAATCAGCTCTTTGCAATTTTGTTTCTTATCATGCTTAAAAATTCTGGAGTAATGCCGAGAAAAGTAGCTATATGTTTTTGAGAAATGCGTTGTTCTAGTTTTGGATACTTTTCGATAAAATTCAGGTAGCGTTGTTCTGCGGTGAAAGAAAGGTTTTGATTGATGCGTTGACGTTCGGCAATCAATGCATTTTGAAAAACTATCCGGTAAAAGCGTTCAAACTTCGGTACCGTCTCGATAAGTTTATCAAGGTTGGGTTTTGAAATTTGTAAGAGTTCAGAATTCTCCAGGGCATCAATAAAATGGGTTGAGGGAGTTTGTGTCCAAAAACCATAAGGGTCCCCGATCCACCAGTCCTCAATGCCGAACATAAGAATGTGCTCAAATCCATTTTCGTCTATTGTGTAAGTTCTCAAACAACCTTTGGTAATAAAATTTTCTGTTTTGCATACATCACCTTCTTTAAGCAGGTACTCTTTCCGTTTGAGTGTCCTGTGCTGTAACAAAGAGACAAAATAGTCTGCTTCGGTTTTGCTGAGCTGAATATGCTTGCCAACATTTTGAAGTATCAACGCAACGTTCATTATTGCAATGTGAGCTACCCAACTACTGGGACAATTAGAAAAATATTTTGGCTGTAAATATTCGGTTAAGATAGTTTTATTTTCTAAAAACCTGTAGCCCCGGCCGGTCAGCGTTCGACCTTTTTGATTGACGACTTACGTTCCGTATTAGATTCTCATGGCGGCTTGCACGGCATCTAAAATTAAATTGGACCCCGGATCAACTGAACGCAAAGCCGCCTGGTGAAATCAGGCGGCTTTTATTTTGTGTGAAAACTGAATTTTAAGATAGTCGCTTACAGTGATTACTGCACGTAGAGTGCCTGGACATCGGCAGCAGAAAGCACGCGGCTATAAAAACGTAAATCGTCCAGGCTGCCGTGCCAAACTGAAGAAATAATTTTACTTCCAGGTGGGGTGGTGTATCCTGCCTGGTAGTTAACAGTGGCTCCCTTTGGATAGGGCGCACCAAGGTATTTGTTTAGCGAACTTCCAACATAACTCCCATCCACATAAAATTTCAAATCGGTTCCATCATACGTTGCTGCTAAATGATGCCATTGATCATTCATTGGACCTGAAGGGACACCCGAGGTAGCTGCTGTAGAAATCACACCCCAATATGTAGTGTTATCCTGAACAAAATCAGGACTGAGGAACTGGGCTGTTACAAAATAGTTTATCGGTACAGCAAGAAGGTCACATTTCACCCAGGCAGCAACA
>DASYSW010000180.1:0-7006 GCA_036002905.1 Chitinophagaceae bacterium | reverse complement strand
GCAGCGTTTAACAGGTATCAAACAATTGATGTAGTACGGGCAGTTTGCAATTCACAAAGACGAAATCAAATTGCTCTCTATACCGGCAATGATGATAACATCGTTGCAGACCTGCTTACGCCGTATCGTTTCAACGTAAATGGCAGGCTAGAGGAAAAAAGATTTGTCGGTGGACTTTTAGGTCACTGGGCGGTATGGACAAAAAAAGCGACAGAACTTTTGGTTGCGATCAAAAAATGCCTTGCCCATGATTATGAAGGAATGGACAATCTATTGGCCAGTGGTATTGGAGTTACGGATATGAATGAAGTAATTTTTGATGCAGGGAATTCATTCCATGGCTGCATTCCCGGCATACACGAAGTGTTAAGAAGACAGGGATTATTGAAAGGCAGGTGGTGTTTAAACCCGAATGAAGAACTTTCCAATGGGCAGATGGAAGAGATAGACCGCATTTATAAACAATATCCTGAATTTTCTGATGATGAATTTGTCCAGCGGTTCCTTGAAGAAGATAGGAGAGCTGTTGCATTGAGATCACGATGACTAACGTTTTCCTCAGTGCTCTTTAAAAGAATCAATTCGTGTTAATACAAGAGATAAAGCAACTGGCAAATGAAATACACGGTCGCGTGATTGAATTCCGCCGTCACTTGCATGCCCATCCTGAATTATCATTTCAAGAATATGAAACATCTTCTTTTGTAAAGGCATGTTTGGATGAAATGGACATTTCGTGGGAACCGGTTGCGGGTACCGGGATAGTGGCGTCGATAAAAGGAGAAAAACCGTCGGACCAGGCTATTGCTTTGCGTGCTGATATGGATGCTCTGCCCATCAAAGAACTCAACCAGGTTGATTACGTTTCTCAGAACAATGGTGTAATGCACGCCTGCGGCCATGATGTACATATGTCGTCTCTGCTGGGGACCGCCCGCATATTGCAATCCATGAAAAACAAATTTGGTGGTACCATTAAACTGATCTTCCAGCCGGGAGAAGAAAAATTCCCCGGGGGAGCAACCCTGATGATCAAAGAAGGGGTTTTAAGTACGCCTCAACCTTCTGCTGTTATTGGACAGCATGTTTCGCCAATTGTTGATGCAGGAAAAATCGCCATTCGAAAAGGGAAATTCATGGCATCCATGGATGAGATTTTTGTTACAGTTCGCGGAAAAGGCGGCCACGGTGCCCAGCCGCACCACAATATCGATCCGGTTATTATTACTGCACACATACTTATTGCTTTACAACAGATCGTCAGCCGCATGGCCAATCCGGGACTTCCAACGGTTTTATCTTTTGGTAAACTTATAGCCAATGGAAGTATAAATGTGATCCCTGATGAAGTTTATATCGAAGGAACTTTTCGAACGTTAGACGAAAGGTGGCGTAGCGAAGCGCATGAACGAATCAAAAAAATTGCAGAAAACATTGCGGAAAGTATGGGCGGTACCTGTGATTGTAAAATTGTACGCGGATATCCTTTCCTTATTAATGAAGAAAATCTTACCATGCAGGTACAGTCTTTTGCCAGGGAATATCTTGGAAACGAAAATGTGATCGATGCAGATATCTGGATGGCCGCAGAAGATTTTGCCTGGTATTCACAATCCGCAGATTCATGTTTTTATCTTTTAGGAATTGGAAATAAGGAAAAAGGAATTGTGTCATCCCTTCATACGCCAACTTTTGATATTGATGAAAATGCACTTGTCGTGAGTGCGGGATTAATGGCTTATATCGCTGTTAAGAGATTAGGAAATTGAGCGAAAACGATTTTTGCGAAATATTTAAGATCAGTCGCTATTCCAGGCTATGAATTGCTATAAATCAATGCTGGCAAAATTTTTTTTCGTTTGCTATTTTATACTTTCAACCACAATTGTACATGGTCAGCATTTTACAACAATAAAATCGGATGACGGTATAGAGATATTTGAAAATCACAAAAAGGTTTTGTTTTACCAGGTGCGTCCAAAATCAGTTGATGGTAAATACGAAAGGGCCGGTTTTATTCATCCCCTTTATAGCTTCAATGAAAAAAGTTTGACGGAGGATATGCCCAAAGACCATCCTTATCATCGGGGTATTTTTTGGGCATGGCATCAGATCATATGGCATAACAAACAAATTGCTGATGGATGGATTTCTCAAAACATTTCGTGGGAACCGTCAAGCGTAGCAGTACACAAAAAAAAGAAAAGCGTAACCGTTCAATCGGAAATGCTATGGAAATCGGTACTTGACGGCAATAAATCAGAACCAATCGTTAGAGAGCAGACAAGAATCAAGGTGTATAGATCGAGTAGTCGATTTCGGATAATAGATTTTGACATTCAGCTGTTCGCTCTAAAAGACAGCCTGGAAATCGGGGGATCTGACGATGAAAAAGGTTACGGTGGTTTTTGTTTAAGGTTGAAACTTCCCGAGGATATTTCATTTGCCTCGGGAGACACGGAAATAACTCCCCTGGAAACGGCTGTTCACGCAGGCCTTTGGATGAACTTTACCGGGTCATTTGACGGAAAGGATTCGCAGAGAATTGGAATAGCTGTCTTTTGTGATAATTCAAATCCCGGTCGTCTGCAGGAATGGATCCTGCGGAAAAAAGAAAGCATGCAAAACGTTGTTTATCCCGGAAGAACACCGGTGGTATTGTCAAAAAATGGATTGAGACTCAGATACCGTTTAGTTATTCATGATAATAGCATCGAAAGAAGCGATTTGGAAAATTTATACCAGGAGTATATTCGCAGACACTAGATTTTCACCCGAATTCAGGTCCACAGATCAGGTGTTGTTTATTTACGGCTCCCGGAAACGAATTTTCTTTTTTATACATCCTCACAAAATGTCGCTGCATGGTAAAGCCAATTGAGTTTAACCATGTAATTAAATCTTCTTTTTCATTGAGCACATCTATAACCACTGGTTGGTTAATAAGTTCGTTCAGCCCTTTTCTAATTAATATCTTAACGTCATTGATCGTAGAACCAAAGACAGGTCCCACCTGGTGATATTTGTTACCTTCTCTTCCCAATGCAAAGCCGGCAATGGAATTATTTCGTTTTAGCAACCATGCTTTATGAGGATATCGTTGTGTCAACGATTCAATCAGCTGTCTCCTGTTTGCCCCAAAGACGTGTTTATCGAAAGCGATGATCTCCTCAAGATCTTTCAATTGGATTAGTTCCACTAAACTCGAATCATCATCGGTCGATAGTTTCTTCATTGACCCGGTTACGAGCCGGGTTATAATGTATTCATTTTTAAAATCAAATTTTTCATAGACCTGTTGCCCCGCCGGAGTGGCATCCAGTTTAATTGACGAAAAGGACTTCAACTTTTCTAAGATATTCGTAAGAAGTAATTTACTGACTCCCTGCCCGCGATATTCCTTATCCACAAGTACCATCCCGATCCAGGCAATTTGATTGCCATAGTTCATTGCAGTTGTTGTCCCGATAATTTTCTTGTTGAACTCGGCAAGCAGACAGACATTTTGAGGCCTCTCTATTAAGAGGTTCCAATCTTTTTCTGTTTGGTTCCAGCCTTCTGCGCTGGATAATTTCATCGCATGGACAATGTCGTCCGGCTGCATTGGCCTAACTATGAGATCAGTTTTTCTCATGCAGGTGTTTCTGTATAATTCAAGTCCTTCTTAAATGTTTCTTCGAGGTAAACAAGCGCTACCAGCGCGACGGCATAAGTAAAAACTCCGACTATCAAAGCACCGTGAATGGCTCCCGCATAGTTTCTCAAAAGAGCAAAAAGAGAAGTTAAAGGGATCACTGTTCCTCGTACAAAATTCGGTACTGTAGTCGCTACGGTGGCCCGGAGATTAGAGCCAAAAAGTTCAGCTGCAACAGTGATGAATAATGTCCAGTAACCACTGCAAAACCCAAGACAGGCACATAATACATAAAACGACGTGGTATGTTTAAATGGTGCGAGTAAATAAGCCAGGACAAACACAAAAGACAATAGCATAAACAGGAGAATCACTTTTTTCCTGTTTTGAAGATATTGACTGAACGAACCGCTTATAATGTTTCCTGCAACCTGTGCGGCAAACGTAAAGAGGACAGCTTTACCGGCATCAACGGGTTTATCGAGACCCAGTGCCTGTCCAAATTCAGGAGAGAAGGTGATCAAAATTCCGGTCACAAACCATATCGGCATACCGATAACAATACTACTGATATATTTAATGAACCGGGATTTCGGATTGAACAGCATGCGTATATCGCCGCGTTTGATATTTGCCTCTTTCAATTTCAAAAAGATGCCTGACTCAAAAACTCTTATTCGTGCAATCATCAGCATTAATCCCAAACATCCTCCTATAATATATGAAGCCCTCCAGTCAAAAACGTATGACACTACATAAGCAAGTAATGCACCCAGCACACCCATCGTGGCCACTAGTGTTGTTCCATAGCCACGAATCTTTTTTGGCAAAATTTCTGTCACCAATGTTATACCTGCCCCTAACTCACCCGCCAGGCCAAACCCTGCAACGAATCTTAATATTGCGTATTGATTGATGTTAGCAGCAAATCCGTTGGCAATATTTGCTATGGAATAAATTAAAATGGAACCAAACAACACGGAGAGCCTTCCTTTCTTATCCCCGATAATGCCCCAGACTATGCCACCTATAAGCAAGCCGGCCATTTGAAGATTTAGCAGCATGATCCCATTCTTCAAAATGCTGTCGCCTGACAGATTCAATGATCTCAAACTTGGAACTCTTACTATGCTGAAAAGAAACAGATCATACATGTCCACCAAATATCCCAATGCTGCAACCAACACGGGAAGTCGCAAAAGCTGCTGTCTTGTGGTTAGGGGAGATGAATCTGTTACTGCAATTGCAGATGGATCTTTCATTCTTGTGGGATCTTATTTATTTATTTTTGTAAAAATTTTCACCTGGCAACAGTGAATAAACAATCTTACTTCTCAATGGTGGCGGATGCAAGTTTATAAACTTTGCCATCTGCCTTGGTCAGGAGATATAATTCACCCTCGCTATCCATCCCAAATCTAATTTCAACACGGTCTTTTCCGCAAAGCTGGGCCAATGTTGTTGGCACCCCCTTAAATGAGATTTTCCATTTTTTAATAGTCGCTTGTTTTCCTAACTGCAAATCTTTCACATTTACATAAAACAACTTGCCCGATGAAATGTCTCCAAAAAGATACTTTCCTGCAAGCTGCGGTATAGCAGTTCCCCGATATTCAAACCCACCCGAAATAGCTACGCCTTCATCATGGTCAAACTGAGCAACTGGATATGTAACATGATAAATTGAATCGTTATCGGGAAGGGGATAGATTTTACCGGTGTTATAAAAGAATCGTTCAAGAAAAGTTCCTTCTCTGATCGGCCAGCCATAAAAATGACCTGCTTTAATTATGTTCAAAGCTTCAATATTATGCTCACCAATATTCACAGCAAGCAACTGGCCCGATTTACTCCAGCTGATTCGATGAGGATTTCTAAAACCCCATGCATAAATTTCCGGGGCGCTTTTTTCATTTGCAGTTTTATAAAAAGGATTGCTTCCGGGAATCCCGTATTTGCCATTCTTGCTATTGTTGCCCGAGGGATCTATCCGTATAATACTACCCCATATCTTATCCGGTGTAGATGATACCAGGGCATGTCCTATTTCGGCGCTGCCTCCATCACCGATACCTATATATAATAAGCCGTAATCCACATCACCTGGCTTTGCCAACCGGTTGAAAGTGATTTCCTGCATGCCGTGAATAGCGGTAGGCATATCAATGCGCAAAATCTCCCGGCCTGTTCCTGAAAAAGGGAAGGCTGCTGGATCTGTTTTCCATTCAGTGAGTACCCATTGCAGCAATACCGGGATAGAATCCGGATAGGAAAAATCAGCTTTCGCTGATGCCGGCGGCTCGGCGTGCGTGGTATAGAACAGACCATTCTTTGAAAATTCCGGATGAAAAGCAAAGCTGCCAAAACCTGTAGCCAGTCCTGGCTGATTAATAAATTTAGGTTTCAGACTGGCCATGTCCATGTAAACCTTTTGCTCACCATTGTGTAATCTGTAAAGTTTGCCGCGAAGGTCCAGGATGAATAGATCGCCTGTGTTGGGCTGGTAGTCTAGTTTGGTTATTCTTGTTACGGGCGGTTCATCAGATGAGCGGGGAATTTGGGTTACAAGATTCAGATCAGCTACCAGGCCCGAGGATTTGATCGTGTCAGGAATTGGGTTTTTTATATCGTTGGTATCCTCCTGTATCAAGGGTCTTTCGAGTTTCTTTTTACTGTGAATAAATGCCAGGATCGCATCGATTTCTTCATCGGGCAAATAAGCGAATGAAGGCATCAGCGTTTTATATTTCTCAAATAGCTTTTTGGCCGTTGTGTCGCCGGATTCAATTACTTTTTTAGGATCCCGGATAAAATTCTTGATCCAGCTTACCGAATTTTCCGATGTGATCCCCGCCAGTTGCGGACCAATGCCATCGTAATTAAAATTGTGACAACTGGTACACTTATTGGCAAAAGAATTTTCTCCCTTCGCAATTGTTATTGAATCTGTAGGAAGAGAACGGGCATCGACGGAGTCCCCGGAATTGCAGTTGCTGAAGAAATAGAGGAAAAAAAGGGCTATGGTGACAATGCTGACTATTCTTTTTTTCATGATCTGATATTTCATTATCAACTGCTCTCTGCGCACTTACTCATTTCATGCATAAACAAGTATTAACGAGAGAGGCAACTTAAAGATATTTTTATTTTTTTGGCTTCATTCAAAGAATGAGTCGTCTAAAATGTATTCTTTCTGGGCAATAAAAGAGAATCATTCGAACTTAATAGGGCGAAACTTGTCCAATTCATGAAAAGATTTTTGAACCGGGCCCCATGCCCACTTAATCATTTTACCAGTGTCATAATCGAGCCGGTAAAAATTTGCGTTCCAAATAGTACCACTTTTCGGAGGAACATTTCCCAGCGGCATGA
>DASYSW010000179.1:0-12337 GCA_036002905.1 Chitinophagaceae bacterium | reverse complement strand
GGTTATTACATCAAGGCCTGCGGTTACCTGGTCATGTACGGCGGCGATCACTGCATCTTCGATCATTTCTTCAATATCTGCTGCGCCAAATTTGTCAAGGTTATGTGATGCAAACTCAAGCCACCCCGGAAACGGATAGCTACCTATTACGGTTGTTCGGATGGGTATTGATGACATTTTTAGTTGTTATGTTTTCAACTTTTAATTTCTATTCGACTTCTGTTGCGTCGCACACTGCAGCGTTCGGAACTCTTATTCAGCACTTATTTCACCCAACGGCGCAAAGAAACGCGAAGAATACACGAGTCTTTGCGTCCTTTCGAAAATTAGCGTCTTCGAGCGAAGTATTTTTATCCCATCCCTGCAGTTTTATACAATTCAGCAAGTCTTCTTGCATGTTCATCATAAGCCGCTTCAAAAAGATCCTTTGCCTTCTCTGCATCGATGACGCAAGAAGCTGTCAATACTTTTGGAGGCTGTCCAGCCGCGGTCAGCAATCTTGCCACTTCTGCTTTTATGCTATTCACGATAATAATCCCACCGACAGACGAACCCGGAGATACGGGTGTTTCCAATCCATCAATATAGATCATCGAATCACCTACCGGCGCGCCTGAGTCCAAAACAATATCTGCAAAATCAGAAAGTTTTTTTCCATCACTTCTTTTGCTTGTGCTCTTTGCTGAGTGCTCCTTTGTGATCAACGCAACCACTTTTACTTTGCTCCGTTGAAAAATTTCCGCCATTTCAACGGGAACTATATTGCATCCGCTTGAGGAAACGATAAGAGCTGTGTCCTTTTCACTCAAACTAAAATTCCTCAAAATCCTTTCTGCAAAACCAGGGACATTTTCCAGGTACATGGCCTGGCGTTGTCCGTTTGCACCAACGACATTATTATGGTATGTCAATGATAACTCGACGATAGGATTGAAACCAGGGAATGAACCATAACGCGGCCACATCTCTTCTACCATTACCCTGCTATGCCCTGAACCAAATACATGCACCATCCTTCCTGCCAAAATAGTTGTGGCAAACAATGCGGCTGCTTTCTCCATTTCCTTTTTTTGCATCCTGATCGCCTGAATTATTTTCTCACACTTCTGTAAATAATCATCTATGACTTCCATCGTTTGTACTTTTTAATGAAGCGCTTTATCCATCGCAAAACTGGCTGCACCAATGGTCCCGGCAAGATCACCATAGACAGCCTTCACAATTTCAACTTTGTTGCCACCCGTCCTCCATTCAAATTCTTCTATGTATTCATTAAGTGGATCTAATAAAACATTCCCGGCTTCGGCAATGCCACCGCCTATTACAACTGTCTCCGGGGAAAGAATATTAGTGAGCGATACAATGCCAATGGCCAAATGTCTCACTGACCTTAACCAGATCTCTTTTGCAAACATATCGCCGCTATCATAGGCGATCAGCAAATCGTGCGTCGAAGTGAATTTTCCATTGCTTCTTTTTTCTATAGTGCAATTGCCAATGCAATCTTCAAGACTGCCCGGCATGCCCGTTACATCGCGATCTCTTTCATCATTGATCACCATGTGACCAATGTGACCAGCTTTATTAAATGCCCCGAGGTAAGGTTTCCCATCGATCATGATCGCTCCTCCAACACCCGTTCCCAGCGTTAGCATCACGACATGTTTTCTACTTTTTGCAGCGCCAGATGTGCTTTCCGCTATCAGCGCCGCTACTGCATCATTGAGTACATAAGTTGGCCTTTGCAAAAATTCACGCCAGCGAAAATTTTCTAACCCTTGCATTCGCCCTGGCATATAAGCAATCGAGGTATGATCATGAGAGGGCAAGCCCGGCGCAGAAATTCCGATCACGCTATCGTGGTCATTTATTTTTCCTAACAAATCGTTCACTGTATCTGCAACGGCATTTTTCCAAACGGCACCATCGCCATCAAAAGTAGGCGTATATAATCGGTGCAATATGTTGCCATCCACATCGATTGCTGTTCCTTTTATACGGGTGCCGCCTAAATCTATTCCAATTGCAAATTTCATAAAGCCTCACCTCCCTTCCTCCTCTCCAACGAAGAGGAGGCGGTACTTTGGTTCTTTGATAAACATTTTAACTACCATTTCAACTTTTATGTTTCTATTCAGCACTTTCGAATGCTCCGATTAGTTTCGGTGGAGTCGAAAAGCGAGGGCTGTGATTTGGTGGCTTCCCTAATGGGGGAAGTCGGAAGGGGGCCTCTGTCCTTCAGATATGCTCCAGCCTCCGTCAACAGCAATCAATTGCCCTGTCGTGAACTTTGACTGGTCGCTCATAAAATATATGGCGAGTCCATCCGTATCATCGGGCTCGCCAATCCTGCCACTATCTAAAGGTTGTTTAGTTTTTATGAATGATAAAATGTTTTCGTCATTAGCTGCTCTTTGAGCCATCGGCGTTTCAACCACGGCCGGCGCAATCACATTCACACGAATATTATCTTTTGCATAATAGGCCGCTATGGCTTTGCTAAAGCCAATAATGGCTGATTTCGCAGCGGCATAAGCATGTGTAGAAAAATATAATGGAGATGGCGAAAACCCCAGCACAGATCCCATGTTCAAAATAGTTCCTGGCTTTTTTAACTCGAGGAATTTTTTAATGGCTGCCTGGTTTGATAGCATCAGGGATGTGAGATTTAACTCCAACGTTTTATTCCAGCCATCCAACGATAATTCGTGCAATGGCCCGTCGCCCATCTTTCTTCCGCTGCCACCCGCCACGTGGTACAATCCATCAAACCCGCCAAATTTTGCCAGGCAAATATCAATTGCGTTCACTGCTGTCCCCGGTCTTCGCGCATCCGCACTGACTGCTTGCGCATTTTTCCCCAATGCAAGCTTTGCTTTCTCAACATTTTCCTCGTTTCTTCCGGCCACGACAACCTTTGCTCCCTGCCCTACGAATGCTTTTGCTGCAGATAATCCAATGCCCGTGGTTCCGCCTATGATGACAATGTTTTTATTTATTAATTGCTGACTCATTTAACAATGGGCCATGGAAATTTACTTTTTAATTTGATACGCGTCCCGGTTTGCTGTGATTTTCTTGCAGCTTCAATGATCTCGAGTACATGCAATGCATGTTCAACATTTATTCTAGGTTCCGTTCCCATTACAATACTTTCACCGGTCACTCTTGCACCTTCCTGCCACTCATAGCCTCCTTTGTCTGTTGATAGTAGTTTTGGCGGATCGGTCCAGGAATCATCGAGCACAACTCCGTTGGTTTCCCAATCGTAACCGATCAATCGCATATTAGCTTTGTCACCAAAGATCTGAATTGAATGAAGAGATTGTGTACCTGCTTCATGGCCGTGCGGATCAAAATAATTAAACCCACACATCACGTGACTGAGGGCTCCTTTATCATGCTCAAGCAATACATGTGCATTGTCTTCTGCTTCCACTTTTATTTTTCCTTTATCATCAACAGTTCTTTCAGGATTTACTATACTCAACATTGCCATCACACTTTTTGCAGGGCCCAGTAAGCCAGTCAAAGTTGCCATATTATACACACCAAGATCAGGCATGCTGCCACCCCCTTTTTCATAAAAGAATGCCGACCATGTTGGCCCCGTATGTCCATACTGTCCGTGTGCACTTGCGATACGACCAAGCTTTCCTTCCTGGATCGTTTTGCTCATGAATGCAAACTGGGGGCTGTTCACGACAGCAGGTGCTCCCCAAAGCCGAAGCTTTTTGCTTCTTGAAAGATCCAGCAATGCCTTTCCTTCTGCATAGGTATTTGCCATTGGCTTCTCACTCCATACATGTTTACCCGCAAGCAGCGCTTTTTTATTTAAGGCACCATGCACCTGCATATCCGTTAATGTCACCATCATATCAAATGGAACGCCATTGAGCATAGCGTCAATATTTGGATAAGTTTGCGCGTTTACTTTATATTGTTTATTCTGGTTAACCGCCCGATCGTATTTAATATCACAAAGACTCACCACTTCGATCATTTTTGATGAAAGCAATTGTGGTAGGTAACGATTGCTTACACTACCACAACCAATTACAGCAACCTTCAATTTTTTGTCATCAGTAGTTACTGCCAGACTCTCCAATGACGACAACAATACCGCTGCTCCCGCAGCAGCAGTGTATTGCAAAAATTTTTGACGGGAAATATTTTCGCTCATAATCTATTTTTTTAAATAAGGGGAAGTAAACCCAAGTTTTTTTAACCCATTTTGTATATCAGGGATATTCATAAATAATTTCCACATTAAACCACTCCTGTAATTTTCAATCATTACCACAATTGGTCCTTCGTCAATGGCCAAATGCGTTTTTGCATACCAGTTATGATGAATGCTGAATCCGTCTGCAAACCCATATTCGCCCCAGATTTTATCACCTAAGTCATAATAAAAATGCTTCAGCACTTGCATACTATATTCAGGAGTGTAAGGAAAAGCTGATAAGGCTGCCGTAGGTTGTATCACTCCGGAATCCTCTTCGGGGCAATGCGCGATGTAGCCTTTATAACTGTCACCTGCTGTCAGACCCCAGCAATTTTCACCGTAGCCTTCATAATGCTTTGAATTTTCAATACACCATTGCCGGTTTATCAGGGTGTGATTCCTGTTTTGTTCAAAATAATCGGTGTGCCAGTCTTTAAGCCCGTGTGGGTCAAGCGACATAAAAGTATATTGAGAAATAAATAACGGCCCACCATACTCGAAACCCAGCGGAAGCTTTATGCCATAATACGTTTTATCGTTTTTATAGTTCGTGCTGTTAACAAACCCGTTGAAATAAACTGCCGGTTCAATACTGTGCCCGGGTGATGACGCGGCAAGAATATAAGTACCCAGACCTTCATTCCATCCCCTGATGGGGAAATTCATGTCGAAATCATTATTCGGACTCCAATGCCAGTACAGCTTTTCATTTCCGCCTGCAGCATGCCATTTAAAGTCTGCAGTTTCCCAAATTTGTGTGATGCGTTGCCGCAAGTATTTTTCATAGAGATTGTCTGCATTGAAATATTCTCTTGCACATAGCAACCCGGTGACCAGGTAGGCGGTCTCCAGTACATCAGCGCCATCATCCAATCTTCCAAATGGAATCGTTTTGCCCGTAGTGCCATTCATGAAGTGCGGATAGATACCGTGATAACTATCTGCCAGCAATAAAAAGTTAACCATTTTTACCAATCGCCTCACAGCAGTATCCCGGCCAATCCATTTTCTTTCAACTGCAACAATGGTTGCCATAATTCCCATCCCGGTTCCCGCCATGGCGCATGCTTCCGGGCCATAAGCATTGCTACTGATATTAACCCTGCCATATGCTTCATCAATCCAGTCCCAATAGTATTGGCCATACACCGTATTATCTCTCTCCCTTGCCAAACCACTTACTGGGTGCCCATAATGCCAGAAGTAGCGAAAAGTCTGCTTTTGGACGATGTCCAACAAAGTTGAATCTGAAATATTTTTAATGATACCGACCGGGGCAATGCTGTCCGGGCCATCACCATATTTTCCTGTCGTAAGTGAAATTGCATTTTTCTTTTGCGCAAATCCATCCTCACACAAAAGTGACATCAACAATATTACATATAGCAATCTCATTTAGGTTTATTTTTTCACAAACCAGGGGCTCGTGAATCCAAGTTTTTTCAGACCATTCTGTATGTCGGGAATATTCATAAATAATTTCCATATCAACCCCGTCCGGTAATTTTCTATCATTACTACAATGGGTCCCTGGTCGATCGCTAAATGGGATTTTGCATACCAGTTATGATGAATACTGAATCCATCTACAAAACCGTATTGACTCCATATCTTATCGCCAAGGTCATAATAAAAATGACGCAACGCTTCCATACTTTCTTTTGGAGTGTACGGCATAGAAGAAATCGCAGCCGTAGGCTGGATCACGCCAAGGTCCACTTCCGGACAATGAGCCACATAACCTTTATAACTATCGCCGGCTGTTAATCCCCAGCAATTTTCAGCATAGCCTTTAAACTTTTTTGGGTTCTCGATACAATAGGCCCTGTTGATCAGTGTATGATTTTTTACCTGTTCGAAATAATCAATGCCTAAGGAATCTTTTAATCCATTGGGATCAATTCCCTGGAAAGTATATTGTTCAAAGAATAACGGACCGCCTTTGTCAAAGTTGCCCAATGGCAATACATATCCGTAATAGGTCTTTCCGTTTTTAAAGCCGTTGCTTCCAACCCAGCTTCCATTGTACACATCTTTTGAAATTGAATGATTAGGTGAAGAGGCCGCCATGATGTAAGTGATCAGGCATTCATTCCATCCCCAGATCGGAAAATTCATGTCGAAACCATTATTGGGACTCCAATGCCAGTACAATTTATTTTCACCTTTGGTATGCCAGTTCCAGTTGGCTGCTCCCCACATCTGGTCTACTCTTTTTCTCAGGTAAACTTCCCGCGAATCATTGCCTTTAAAATATTCTTTGGCGCAAAGAAATCCCATCAATAGGTATGATGTTTCAACCAGGTCAGCCGCATCATCCAGCCTGTCAAATTTTATTGTCTTGCCTGTCCTTCCATTCATGAAGTGAGGATAGATCCCATGAAAACAATCAGCATTGATCAAAAAGTCGGCGATCTTGATCAACCTACGCACCGCTGTATCTTTACCGATCCATTTTCTCTCTACTGCAATGATGGTGCTCATGATACCAAATCCGGTCCCACCGATCGCGCAAGCATCAGGACCAAATTTGGTCTTACTGAAATTGGGTTCATCCCATGCCTCATTTATAAAATCCCAATAATGTTCTGCAAGCACTGTATTACTCCTTTCGAGAGCGAGTCCACTTACAGGATGCGCATCATGCCAAAAGAATCGAAATGTTTGCCGTTCCACTACTTCCAATAAAGCCGAGTCAGAAAGATTTTTTATGATGCCAACGGCATGAACGGAATTAGGGAAACCTACAGGGGTATTTTTCTGGGCGAATGACACTGCGTGAGACGCAATCGCAATTACTACTACTATAGTACGACAAAACATGTTGGCTATTTTTTTCAAACGATCAAATTCTATTATTTCTTAACTATCCATCTGTTCAAAAGGTTATAAGGGGTTTCGATCACGACCTTGTAAAATTCGGATGGCGATTGTTTTACATCGATCCTTGCTTTTCCATTCGCAACGGGAACTTCCGCCATCAACTTATAATCGTCCTTACCACCTTTTTTAAAATTGTTGGTAGTTGCCAGCCATACTTTTGCATTTCCTTCTTTACTTACCACATCCCATTTTATTTCTATTGCATCATCCATCAATTCGGCTTTTGCATCTGTTGCCGAAAGTTTTCCTGTCAATGGAATTCCATCTATTTCCATCAGTTTTTCTCTTGGAATATCGATCCTTAAAAAGGAGGCCAGTGACGGCATAATATCAACGATGCCCGGCTGCTCATTTTTAAATCTCTCATTCAATCCTTTTGCATTAGTTACGATCCACGTTGTTCTTTCCCGCTCGCTTTGCCCGCCGTGATGATATCCATTTTCTCCGCGACCATGATCAGTTGTAATATAGATCACCCAGTCTTCATTAAAATTTTTTTCACGATACTGAATAGCTTCCCATATTCTTTGTATTTGCTTATCCATCATTATTACCGCATCGTCAAAAATTTTACTATTGCCGTGGCGGTGGCCCATTTCATCCGTGTATTCCAAATAGACCCAGGTAAGGTCCGGCGCCTTTCGTTTAATGAAGCTTGCAGTTGTATCGGCAACCGTTTCATCAATGGGATGATAAAAATATCCCGCAGTGTCGTGCGGATAATGGACAGTGTCCAACTCTAAGCCATCCAAATAATAATCTGGCTGTAAGTTTCCCGCTTGCTTTTCTTCGCTGCCTACCAGTTTGGTCCTGTTATCCAGCCAGGTGGAAAAGACTGCTGTTTTCTTTTGAGGATATTGAGTTTTAAAAAAACGGAAGACATTCCAGTAAAAGTAATTTGGCGCTGCAATATCGTTATCCCAAACATTGTGTTTATTCACCCACGTGCCCGTGAGCAGGCTGTTGTAACCAACCGCAGAAATGGTTGGTGTTTGCGAATAACCATTTTTTTCACCGCCAACATAAGCCCTTGCATATCCTCCTTCTTTACTGATGGCACCCAACGCCGGTGGATTGAGTCGTTCAATTACATCAGCGGGGATACCATCAGCTATGACAAAAATTGCTTTGTGCGTTTTTTGTGCGGAAAGGTTCCCGAACAAAAAAAGAACTAATGAAAATACAAGTGCTCGCTTCATGGTGGGAAAATCCATTTTTCTCAAAGCTATCTCCCCTATATTAATTCTATGCGAACGTTCTGTTACTGAATGAGCCACATCACACCATTTACGTCATCATTGCCGCCATACTGACCTTGAAGGGCAGTTGACAGGTTTGACGGATTATAGTCATACTCAGTTTGCGGGTACAGCCACCTTTTGGGAACCTTCATGTCATTATAAGTGCCCGGTCCTACACTAAATGTCGGAATGCCCGTTCTTCTTTGCTCGTAAAATGCTTCGTACCCACTGTTCATGAAAAAGGCAATGTATTTCTGAACGGCGATTTGATCAAGTGCCGTTCCCGCACTAAATGCTACATCCGGCCCGGCGAGATAAGTTGCAATATCTCCGTCATCAATTCCATAAAATTTCATAGACGCAGTAATACCATTATTATAGTGTTCTTCAGCAGTTCCCGCACCGGTAACCCATCCGCGACTAATGGCTTCCGCGATCAGTAATTCCTGTTCGGCATAACCGATCAATATCCATGGCTCATTGATCTTGTCATCATGATATCGCGATTTGATCCGTGATGCATTTGATGACTGGGTTTGCTGATTAGCCAATGTTTCGCCACCATCCACTCCATCGTAGTTAGCGAAAATACCTGCGTCCAGTCCTGGTATCGGTTCCGCCATTTCAAACAAGCGTGGGTCGCTCCGATCTTTCAAAATTGTTATAAACCCTTTTTCCATACTGATAGACGTCCCGAGTGAAAGATATCCGAAATCAGGATAAAAATTATTCTGCGCACTTGTGTTGAATACTAATTGCGCGTTGTCATCATTACTTGTGAACAATGGATATTTGGCAGGGTCACTGATGATATTCTGAAATTGAGTCTTAATATTCAAATTAGTATTCGCTTCCTTTTTGCTGAGATGGATCAACAATCTTAATTTGAGCGCATTTGCAGCTTTTTTCCATTGACTGGCAACGCCTCCATAGATAATATCGCCTTTTATTTCTCCCTTGGTATCATCCAGCAGGTTGTTAGCATCTTCCAATTCCTGTAATATTCCCTTGTACACAGATTCCTGGTCGTCATATTTGGGTTTAAAATTTCCCGATAGTCCCTGCATCGCCTCCGAATAAGGGATGTCACCAAATTGCTCGGTTAGCTGGCTAAATAATAATGCGCGGAAGAATTTTGTCAGGCCCTGGTATTGTGCCTGGCCGGTTTGTGTCGCGAACGAATCCATTTGCATCACCTGCCGTAATACGTTGAAATTGTCGAAGCTTCCCTCTCTCCAGCTATAATCCTGGCTTGAATTTCCTCTTTCGTAGTATGTAAGATGCCTGTCTGAAAAAGAGGCCGAGGTATTGTCATAATAAAAAATGCTATAACAAATACCGGTTAACAACAGGCCGGGCGTTGATGTGGAAGGCTGATTGGGATTGGTTTGGAAATCGTCATATTTTTTACACGACGTAAATAACAAGATCGTTAAAGCAACCCCAACTATATATTTATGTGCCATTAACTGTTTCATAATAAATATTTTTTGAGGTTATTTAAATTTCAGGTTGAGGTTTATACCAATGTTCCGGTATGTTGGTTCAGCAAGGGTAGTACCAGAATACCCATCCGGGTCCATGAACGGCACATCGGTGAACAATAACAAATTCCTCCCTGTGAGAGAGATATTTGCTGTTGAAAAAGGCGTCTTTCTTAATAATTTATTTTCAAAATTATAAGTAAGCACCACCTCTCTTAATTTCACAAATGATCTCTTGTAAATATTGGCCCCGGGAACTCCATTCACATACGTCAAAAAGACCCAGTCTATGTAATTTACAGCAGTAGTATTAGGAGCAAATTTTCTATCATCGGTTACGATCTTTCCCTGTACATCATATTGAGCGCTACCTGAAGTGACGACCACCCCGGGTCCGACAAATGTCGCTTTGCCGGCGTAGGCGTCATCCCTGTAAGAGTTAGCCGTTCCCGGATGCATTCCCCCTTCGTATAATTTTTGTTCAAGTCCATTGTACATAATGCCTCCAATGCGGCCATCAAAAGAAAAGCTCAAACCGAAGTTCTTATACGAAAGACTGTTGGTTATCCCGAAAATATAATCCGGGTCGGTATGCCCGATGTTCACTATATGGTCAATGAACTGGGGAAAACCATTTGAACCATAGACAATTTGTCCGTCCGGGCTGCGTTCCCAATCCCAGTCACGAAACACGTCTGTTCTTTCACCTACTTTAATAGCGTTACGTATACTATCGCCATTATAATATTCCTTCACCCATTCATGCACCTGGCTATAGTTAAAGATTATATCCCACTTTAAATCTTTTGTTCTAATAGGAGTTCCGGTCAGGACCAATTCAATTCCTTTTCTGTTTATTTTGTCACCATTCACCAATTGAAAATTAAAACCTGAAGCTGTGGAGACCGGCGCTGATATGGCAAAATCTTTATCGATGTAGGTAAAATAAGTAAAATCAACGCCCAGCCGGTTTTTCAAAAATCTAAGTTCTGTACCATATTCCTGCGAGATAGTCGTGTTCGGTTTGATCCCGGGTTGTACTAATGTGCCCGGAAGATTATTTGAACCATTGGTACCGTTCCAGCGTGGTCCTGTATTGTATACAGGCAAAGTGCCATACCAATTTTTGTAAATATTATTTGGATCGTTTGGATCCACGACAATATTGTCAGTAGATACTCTCGACCACGATGCCCTCAGCTTTGCAAAAGAAATAACATCCGGAAGTTTGAACATGGAAGTTGGAATAACACCTAAAGAAGCCGAAGGATAGAAATAGGAATTGTTTGGCTTTTGCAGAGTTGTCGTCCAGTCATTTCTTCCTGTGAGACTGAGGTAAACCATTTTTTTATAATCGACATCCATGTAACCAAAGGCACTATTCACTTTCCTTTGCGCAAGAAGATTAGTCGTGCTAACGACCCCAATACTATTTGCAAAACTGTAATTTTCCGGAACAAATAATCCGCTGGTTTGCGATTGAAGCCTGGTATTTGAATTATACCTGTTGCTGGCTCCCACCGACACTGTGCCATTAAAATTTTTTAAGAAGGACTTTTTGTATGTAAGCAAGGCATCTGTTACGATCTGAAAATTACTTTGTCTTCTCTCGTAATAATTACCGTCGAGGTCACCATTCCCATAATACACATAACTCTTTGGGGTTTGTAATGTGGACAGAGCATTGTTGGTGATGATACCGCTGCGTACAAAAAACGACAGGTCTTTTGTGATGTCGTAGGTAGCGTTTGCCTGCGCCGTTACCACATCATTGTCATATCCATTCAAGGCCTCATAAGCCAAATACCATGGATTATTATACCAGGTATAGTTGTAGTTAAACTGCTGAACATCTTTCACGCCATATGGAACAAACACAGAACCATCGTACCGGCCTCCGCCCGGTTTCCAATAATCTCTCAGGTCGCGAATGTCAACATCGGGACCCATCCACAGCAGAATGTTGTAGAAGAAATTATTAGCACCATAGCCGGTCTGGGGAAAATTAGGAGTGTATTGTTTATTATAAGAAACAACAGACTCCAACCTGAATTTATCACTTACTTTCAGACTTCCCGACAGGTTGATGGTCGTAGAATTCAAATGTGTATTAGGTACCTGGCCCTTTTGATACATATGCGTGAGGGAAATACGGTAATCAGCATTTTCATTTTTACCAGCCACTGCGACACTGTTCGTGGTCATGAACTCATTGTCCAGAAAATTCTTAAGATTATCTTTTCCCCTGTTTATTCCTGGCAAGGGCTTGTAATGACTCTGATCTGTAAAACCCTGTTGGGTAAAATCATAAAGAGTATTTGGATCATAAGGACTGTTGTATTGAGGATATTCATCGTAGCCGCTTGCTGTGCTGCTGTTTTTTACATTCAATTTCGGTCCCCACACGTACCCATAGTCATCATACCAGCCTCCGCCACCTTTACCATTGATAAAAGCAAAATATCCGCTCCAGCCCATTCCGTATTCATGCTGTGTTTCAG
>DASYSW010000178.1:0-7723 GCA_036002905.1 Chitinophagaceae bacterium | reverse complement strand
TTTGCGCATAATATTTTCTGGCAAGGGGAAATAAATTTGTAACCGGCTTCAGTAATCCCGTCTGGCTCCTGTTGTGTCACTCACTTGTGCGTTCTGTATTTCTATTCAGCCTTTGACTAACTGTTATAAACATTGCGTCTTTTCAATTATTTTTGATTGAAATACCACCTGTGAGAAAATCTCTTCTCTTAATTCTTTCTATGTGTCAATTGTCAGTCGTCCATTGCCAATTGACTTACTGGCAACAGCAGGTAAATTATACGATCGATGTCACCCTTCACGATAAAGACAACAGCCTGGTGGCGTTTGAGAAAATTGAGTATACTAACAATTCCCCCGACACATTAAGGTTTATTTGGTTCCATATCTGGCCAAATGCTTACAAAAATGATAAAACTGCTTTTAGTGATCAGCTATTAATAAATGGGAACACTAAATTTTATTTTTCCGGTAAAGATCAAAGAGGGTATATCAATCAACTTGATTTTAAGGTTAACAATACCACATGCGCCATTGAAGATCATCCACAATACATCGATGTGATAAAGGTGGTGCTCCCTGACCCTTTGTTGCCCGGGCAAAAGATTATTCTCTCAACTCCATTTCACGAGCAACTACCCTATAATTTTTCCCGGGGGGGATATGAAGGGGAAAGTTACCAGCTCACACAATGGTATCCCAAGCCCGCTGTGTATGATAAAGACGGATGGCATCCGATGCCTTATCTTGACCAGGGCGAGTTCTATAGCGAATTCGGAGACTTCGATGTGCAGATAACCCTTCCTGAAAACTATGTTGTGGCTGCAACCGGGCAACTGCAAAATGACGACGAGAAGCAATGGCTGATCGGGAGAACAAATTTTTCCTGGCAGCCGGTAAAGAAAAAAATAAAATCCAAGGGGGGCTCTGTAAAAACAGTTACGCAAAAATTCCCAACGTCGTCTTCAAAGACAAAAACGCTTAGGTATACTCAAAACAATATCCACGACTTTGCATGGTTCGCCGATAAACGATTTATCGTCGACCACGACAGTTGCCAACTTTCGTCGGGCAAGGTGATCGACGTATATGCTTATTACATTCCGCAACAAAAAGAAATCTGGAGAAACAGTCCACTATACGCAAAAAAAGCAATACAGTTTTATTCAACACAAGTTGGAGAATACCCATATGGTACGATGAGTGTTGTGCAGGGGCCAGAAAGTTCAGAGGGCGGAATGGAGTATCCAACAATTACAGTGATTTCCTCATTGAAATCCAGAAAAGATCTCGACATAACGATCGCACATGAAATTGGCCATAACTGGTTTTACGGAGCGCTGGCCACTAATGAAAGAGACCACCCGTGGATGGATGAGGGTATGAATAAGCTTTATGAAAATCGCTACTCTGAAAAATATTATCAGGATGTGCCCGGAGAAGAAATAACACTCTTTGAAACCTTTGCAGGGGAAAAAGTAGACCAACCAATAGAAACCACGTCGGAAAATTTCAATGAAATAAATTACAGCCTGGTTGGTTATACTAAAACCTCACAGTGGTTGAAATGGCTGGAGACGGAAATGGGAGGCGAGAATTTTAATAAATCAATGCAGGAATTTTTCCGCAACTGGCAATTTAAACATCCACAACCGGCCGATTTTGAAAATGCAATGAAACAAGGCACAACCAATAACCTGGATTCCGTATTTGCTCTCCTGAATAAGAAAGGGAGCCTTCCCAATCTGCAACGAAAAGGGACAAAATTGAGTTTCATTTTAGAGCCAAAATATTTCCGGCGGTTTTTTAATAATCACTATCAGAATCTCATAACGACAAGTCCAGTGATCGGCCTAAACAGTTATGATAAATTGATGGCAGGTCTATTTATCACGAATTTTAAATTGCCGTTTAATAAGTTCAAATTTTTTGCAGCCCCTATGTATGCATTTGGCTCACAAAGCTTTAAAGGAATTGGAAAACTCGTCTACACTTTTTATCCAAATAAGGTATTCAGAGGCATTGATCTCTTTTTGAACGGTTCGACTTTCACTCAAGATGAATATACTGATTCAACGGGGAAAAAGACCCATCTCGCTTTTCGGAAAATCGTTCCCGGCATTCGCTTTACTTTTAAAGAAAGAGACCCCCGCAGTCATTTGCAGCGGTACATTCAATGGAAAACTTTTTTGATCGGCGAGGACGGGCTACGTTTTTCAAGGGATACACTGACCAACCCGCCAACGGCTGTCACGCAAGTCACCAAAACAAAAGACGACAATTATATTAATCAACTTTTATTCGTTGTCGAAAATTCACGCGCATTGTATCCGTATTTCGGAGAATTAAAGCTGGAGCAGGCGGCTGACTTTATAAGGGCAGCGTTAACCTCAAACTATTTTTTCAATTATCCTAAAAATGGAGGATTGAATGTCCGGTTTTTTGCGGGAAAGTTTTTTTATACCAGCCCAAAGACCATCACTACGGAATTTTCGACGGAACGATACCATTTAAATTTGACCGGCGCTAACGGGTATGAAGATTACACATTCAGCAACTATTTCATAGGCCGTAATAAATTTGATGGATTTGCCAGTCAGCAGATCATGATGCGTGATGGGGGATTTAAAGTAAAAACCGACCTTCTTGCTGACCCTATTGGGAAAACGGATGATTGGTTGATCGCCGCTAACTTCACTTCATCTGTACCATCGTCGATAAATCCACTGAGCCTGTTGCCAGTCAATATCCCCTTGAAGGTTTTCTTTGACATAGGCACCTATGCAGACGCGTGGAAGAAAGATGCTGAAGGTGATCACTTTTTGTTTGACGGTGGCTTTCAGCTTTCTTTATTGAAGAACACTGTAAACATTTACGTTCCGCTAGTATACAGCAGCGTCTATAAAAATTACATTCAGTCCACTTTAGAAAAGAAGGATCGTTTCTGGAAAAGGATCTCTTTCAGCATTGATATTGCAAACTTCAACCTGAGAACAATTGACAAGTATTTTTCTTTCTGATGGCGCAAGCGTTTAACATACAATATCTTTCACATCATGAGGTTGATAAAACAAAATGGGACAGGTGCATAAGGGAAGCCGATAATGGATTGATCTATGGTTATTCATTTTATCTTGATCACATGGCTGACCACTGGGATGGGTTAGTGCTTAATGATTATGAGGCCATCATGCCACTTACATGGAATAAGAAATATGGCATTCATTATTTGTATCAACCTTTTCTCTGCGCGCAATTAGGGGTGTTCGGGAAAAATATCGAAACAAAGACATCAAAATCGTTTCTAAAAGAGATCCCCCCAAAGTTCAAATACTGGGATATAAGTCTTAATCATCATAATATTCTTCACCTTAAAGATTTTAATATCGTACTGCGCAACAATTTTGTCCTGAAGTTGTCATCATCTTATGACACGCTTTATAAAAATTATAAGGAAAATATACAAAGGAACATTAAAAAGGCCTTCCAGCTCGGCTGCGTCCCTCAAACAAATTTCCCGGTAGAACAGGTAATAGAATTATCCCGGCAACAAATGAAAAGTTATTCAAATCAAAAACATGAATTTGAAAGATTCAGGAAGCTGTACTATTGGCTGCATCAAAGAAACCAGGCGATCACTTACGGTATATTCTCTGGTGCTATGGAATTACTTTCTTCCTGTGTCTTCTTTTTCTCCAACAACAGGGCCTATTACGTTCTTGTGGGTAATCATCCGAATGGGAGAACGATGGGGGCTTCCCACGCGCTGATCGACGCTTTTATTAAAGATCATGCTGGCAAAAATTTGGCGCTGGATTTTGAAGGTTCAGATATTCGTAACCTCGCTTTTTTCTACAGCAGTTTTGGAGCAACAGATGAGAAGTACCCTGCTGTGCGGCTAAACAACCTGCCATGGTACTTCAAGTGGGCTAAAAAGTAATTATCAACTATTAATTGTTATTTGTTCAATGACCTTTTCAGCTATCAATAGATCAATGGGCCTGGTGATCTTAATATTGGTCTCCTCCCCTTCCGCAAGGGATACCCGCAAACCATACGCCTCCACAACCGCAGCCTCATCGGTAAATTTGTCTTTGTAATCAATATCAAAAGCGGGCAAGAGTATCTTGCTATGAAAGGTTTGTGGAGTTTGCACCAGCATTACCTTGCTCCGGTCAACCATCGCATTACCATCGTCATTTAAAATTCTTACGCTGTCTTTCGACGGCACGACCGGCACAGCCGTGCCCGTTTCCAAAGCAAGTTCATAACATCTTTTAATTAAGTCCGCAGATGCCAAACACCTAACGGCGTCATGTACAAAGATGATCGACTCTTCTTCCACCATCTTTAACCCATTTTTTACTGATTGAAAACGAGTATCGCCTCCAACCGCAATTTTGATCCTTTCCTTATCAAAATATGCATCAATGATCTCCTCGCCGATGTCCGTAAAGGCTGCCGGTAAAACAAGAATGATCTTCAGGTCATCATAAGCATCTAAAAAAGCCTTAAGGGAATAATACAACACGGGTCTATTTCTCAGTAGTAAAAATTGTTTGGGAAGATTGCCGCCCATTCTCGAACCCGTTCCACCTGCAACTATGATTGCATATTTGGTCATTGAGAACCACGATTTTCAGGAAAGATAAGGATTATGAGGAAATCACTCTTTTCTATAACTCAATGGTTGTAGTAGAAAAATTTCTCCTTTTTTATTCTTAGCCTTATGCAGAAAAATGAAACGGTGTCTCTTGTCTTAAAATTGGCTATAAATTTCATAGCCTTTGAACTTGAGCTGAAGAAACTGCTATTCACCTTTACTTCATCAGATTCTGTATTGTCCGCGTTGCTAACCATCATTATAAACTGAGTTACTCTATAATCCGGCTCGCATACATAGAGACCGAATCTATAGTCGGCTGAAGGGCTAGAACATATCGCACAGGTCGAATCGTTTAAATGGGGACAGAGCACAACCCTCAAAGGGCTATTCGATTCACACTTCTGTGAAATTATTTTTAAAGAACGTAAAATCAAAACTATTATTAATACAATTCTCATACTTGTTAAACGCTGAACAGCATTCACTATTGCACAAGAGTGCGACGCAAGAAAAGCAAAATAGAATTACCCACGTTGGCAACCAAAATATCCACTATCATCTGTATAACTAATCATCTGTAAATCGCAACCTCAATCCCACCATCATTGCAGCGATAAGCACGATACATGCCGGCACTGTTCAGGATCATCGCATGGTTGCCTTGCGCATCTACGCCAATCATACCGCCCTCCCCGTCAAGCCTTATTAACTTGTCATTGACAACAATATCCATCGCTTCATGAAGTGAGTGACCCTTATATTCCATCAGGCAACTAACATCATAAGCTGCTACACCACGAATGAATGGTTCACCATGACCCGTGCAACTAATGGCGCACGTTTTGTTATTTGCATAGGTTCCAATTCCAATAATAGGACTATCACCAATACGGCCATATTTTTTATTAGTCATACCACCTGTGCTCGTAGCCGCTGCTATATTTCCCTCATCGTCACAAGCTACCGCACCAACCGTTCCGAATTTTTTGTCGCGCATTAATTCTTCCAGCCGCTGGTGGGTGTGGTCCAGCGAATAATTATCGGAATCACGAATTGATTTCCATTGATCATAGCGGAATTGAGAGAAAAAATATTCATCAGGTTCCAGCTTAACACCCTGCTTAATTGCAAAATCGTTGGCGCCTTTTCCACTTAAAAACACGTGATTACTATGAAGCATTACTTCCGTGGCAAGCATGATGGGGTTACGAACATTCCGAACGCCCGCGACCGCACCTGCGTCAAGCGTAGCGCCATTCATGATCGCAGCGTCCATTTCCTGCACACCTTTTTTGGTGAAGACCGATCCACGTCCAGCATTGAAAAGAACATTATCTTCCAGCACAACTATCGCTGCCTTCACCGCATTAATGGCCGCGCCTCCCTGCTCCAATACTGCAAAACCCGCATCCACAGCCGTTTTTAAGCCTTCGGTATAGGCTGCTTCAAGATCGGCGGTCATGTGTTCTTTGAGAATGGTCCCTGCCCCGCCGTGAATTACAATCGTGAATTTTGACATACTTCCTGCTGAATCTTATTTTCGCCCGAATTTAATCAGTTTACTAACGAATAATTTCAAAGTTTTTCTCGTGTTGATTAAATGAACACTAACACAAACAAACATTCTTTTAATAGCAGCAAAACGTGATAATGTAAGGTGAGGTCCTTCAGCGGAAAGACGAAAATCGTGCATTAATTCGCTGATCCGGGCGACAAAAAGGTTCAGGAAAGCAACAATTCACACTCATTTTGCAATTTGCTCTTATCAATTGCAACAGTACCCACTTCTTCACAAACCAACCCACCTGCTATGTTTGCAACCTCTGCCATGAGATGAACGTTTTGCGTCGCTGCATACACCATTGCCGCAACAGCGATCACCGTATCACCGGCGCCCGATACATCGGCAATATTGCGTAAATGCGAAGGGATCAAAGATGCACTCCCGTTCTTTTGATAAAAAACGCCCTTATCAGAAAGAGTAATAAAAGAAATTTTATGTTCGAGAATATTCCTTAATTCAACGTGTATCTTACTTAACAAAGAATCATTGATCTCATCGAATAAAATATTCAATGCCTGTTTTACTTCTATAAGATTTGGCTTAAAAATATCGGCATTATGATAGGAGAAAAAGTTTTTTCTTTTAGGATCAATGGCGGTAATCACGCCCGTCTCCCTGCAAAGTGTAATCGTTTCCCCGATGATCCTTTCTGTCAAGATACCCTTGTTATAATCTTCGAAGATCATCACGTCGGGATCTTCTCTTTGAATAAAGGAGCGCACTTGCTGCAATAAATTGTCCTCATCCTTTTTATCCAGGTCAGTCGTTATTTCTGCATCAAGCCGCATCATTTGCTGGTTGCGACTGATGATCCTCGTTTTGTTCGTCGTTACTCTTGAAGAACTTCTTATGAGATATGATGTATCGATCAGGCTTTCCTCGAAAAGCTCTTCAAGCAATAAACCTTCCTTATCATCACCCGTTACCGAGAGAATGAAAACCTGCGAACCAAGAGAGTGACAATTGAGTGCCACGTTACCCGCACCGCCAATTCGATATTCTTTCTCATCCAGTACGACGACTGGCACAGGTGCTTCAGGAGATATGCGGTCAACTCTGCCCCACATGTAAGTATCGAGCATTACATCGCCAATTACCCCAACTTTCAACGTCGCAAATGAATCAAAAAGCCTTTGAAAATTTTCCATGCTGCAAAAATCGGTGAATTATTTTTTCCGCGCAGCGATGGCTATAAAATAAAGCGGAATACCTATGAGTACAATGATCAAGCCTGGCCAGGTATAATCAGGTTTATATTTAATAAGCAATAAACAAAACGCGGCGCCCAGGGCAATATAAATAACCGGCAGCACGGGGTAACCAAATGCTTTGTATGGTCTTTCCGCACCCGGACGCTTTCTGCGAAGGATAAAAATCCCAAGGATCGTAAGAACATAAAATATAACAACGACAAATGAGACCATGTTTAACAGATCGCCGTACTTGCCACTGAGACAAAGTAAAGAAGCAACGACACATTGAAACCATAATCCCCATTGCGGCACTGCAAATTTGTTTAGTTCTCCCGCCGGCTTGAAAAACAATCCGTCTTTTGCCATCGTATAATAGACTCT
>DASYSW010000177.1:0-6241 GCA_036002905.1 Chitinophagaceae bacterium | reverse complement strand
GTTCATCCCCTCCATCGCCCGAAAGAGCCACGGTGACATACTCTCGCGCCATTTTCGAAACATAGTAGGTCGGAATAGCAGAAGAATCCGCATAAGGTTCATCATAGGCATTCACCAGCTTGGGTAACAGACTTACAGACTCAGGTTCCACGATTTGTTCATGATGTTCGCAACCATATTGTTTTGCTATTTCGTTCGCATATATTAATTCATTGAATTTTTGTTCTTTAAATCCAATTGAAAATGTTTTTATGGGACGCGACGAATTCCTTGCCATCATGGCAACCACCGAACTTGAATCAATTCCCCCGCTCAAAAATGCGCCAAGGGGAACATCGGAGATCATGTGTAATCTAACAGTCTCGGAAAGGCATGCTTCAAGTTCCTGGGACCATTGGGCCTCCGTTTTTGAATGATCCGGCTCAAATTGAATTTCCCAATAGCGCTCAGTCGTTATCGAAATTTTATCCTTAAGTGATAATAGCAAGTAATGGCCCGGCTGCAGCTTTTTTACCTTCCGGTATATTGACAAGTCACTCGTTATATACCCAAATGCCAGGTAAGAATCAAGAGCGTCGTAAGACAAGGTTCTGTCAACATTGCCCGCTTTTAGGATCGGCTTGATCTCAGAGCCAAATACAAACTTTTCTTCGTCAGTGTAGTAATAAAATGGTTTGATTCCAAAACGATCCCTTGCACAAAAAAGTTGCTGTTTTTTGCTATCCCAGATACTGAATCCAAACATACCTCTTAAGAATTTTAAGCAACCTGCTCCGTATTGTTCATATAGATGAACAATTGTTTCAGTGTCTGATTTTGTTTTGAAAACATGACCCTTATTCACAAGATCATCGTGTAGCTCCTGGTAGTTGTATATCTCACCATTGAAAATTATCCATATACTCTCATCTTCGTTGGCAAGGGGTTGATGCCCCGTATTTAAGTCAATAATGCTCAGCCGCCGAAATCCCAATCCTACATTTTGCTGAATATAGAAGCCTTCATCATCGGGCCCCCGGTGACGAATGCTGTCAGTCATCTGTTTTATTTCATGTATATCTATATTCTTCGACCTGTCGAAATTGATCTTACCCGTTATCCCACACATGGCTATTTAACAATTTTAGCGGCGGTTAATAATTTTATCAGCGTCTTTGCAATAAAAGCATTTGAATGATAAACAAAAAACGAAATTGTCTTATATAGGTTATTTCCTTGTGTCTTCTTGAGATAAAAATAATAAAACTTTGCTTCCTTTTTCTTGTCCGCAACGAGGTATAAAACAGCGCGTAAACAATCCTTTGCGAAAGCACCAGGCGAATATTTTCTTAATATCTCTAAATAGTGCAGTTCATTTGATAGTGCACGGTAATGATTTGATATTTTACTGATCGAGGAAGAAGTTTTTGAGACCCTGTCACTGCCTTCCGTGTGATAGATTCGAAGCGCTTTATGAATATAAAATCTTTTAGCCTTCTCATTTATTTTGTTCCATAAAACACCTTCATAGCCATTCAGCTGTTCGTTAAATCTGTCACTCGAGAGTAATTCAGTTTTTGTCAATCCCCAATATTCACCGGTGCACACATTCATCAGTGTGTCAAAGTCCAGGTACTGATCGCTGCTTAATCCCTTCCCACTAAAAGCGCCCGTCCCGGTATCGATACAATTGCACGTGACTGCAGTTACTGCCGGATCTTTTTCCAAAGGTATTTGCATCATTACGTCAATGGCGTCGGCAACAATTTCGTCATCGCTATCCAGAATGGTAAACCATTCTCCGCGTATGCTGTTTAAGCCCGTGTTTTTCGCTGCTGTTACGCCTCTATTTACTTCATGTCGTATAACTCTCAATCTTTGGTCTTTAATGTCGCCGAGCAACTGTAGGGTTTCATCATGTGACCCGTCTTCCACAACGATGATGTCGAGGTTATCATAGGTTTGCGACAGAAGGCTCTCAATAGTGCGGCCAATTGTCGTTGCCCTGTTGTAAGTCGGTATGATCACAGAAACCAAAGGTTTCATACAATTAGTTTACAATTAGTCTTTGAATAAACCAAATGTTGCGGTAAAGGGCTTAAGCAGTTTTTTCAAATACATCATTTTTATGACTATAGTTAAGGTTCACCCGGGCAAGAAAATCAGTGATCTTGTCTCCGTATAATGTGTAATCAAAATTTTTTAGTGACATATACCGCCCATTCTCACCTATTTTCTTCGCATCAGCAGCATTATCTAGGATGAATTGCATCTTACCCGCAAATAATTTCGGATCATAACTGTCCGCTATGAGCATATTTTCTCCGTCGGTAAAATAGTGTTTTACCTCTCCATAGTTTGTCGAGATAACCGGGTTACCCGACGCCAGGTATTCTCCTATTTTGTGCGGGAAACGGGCCTCATCCTGGAGGGTTGGACGTAGCGGAATTAAGAGCCCTGTGGCATTTCTATAATAAACGTCCAGCACATCCTGGTCTACGTTTGAGAATATTTTTATGTTGTTCTTCTTTGAATTGAGTTGCAAATAATCGTTTAGTTCATCCCTTTGTTGTTTAGTTCCGTTGACAACGAGATATAAAAAAATATCATCATTATTCAGTAAGCAAAATGAATCGACAATAAACCTGACGACCTCAATATAACTTAACGCACCGCAAAAAAGGAAATATTTCTGACCTTCCCTATTACTGTCAAAGCTGCTCCCACTAAAATCTGCCAATATAGGTATCTTCAAATACTTCTTTCCCGGAGCAACATTTTTTAAATGAGAAATCAAAAATTCACTTATCGGAAAAACAAAATCAGCCAAACGGGGCGCATATCGATCAAAGAGCCGATGATTTATCTCCAACCCTATTTTATACTGGTCTCCTTTAATGGCAGAATAATATTCAACGTAGTTTAGAATAGTTTTAAATCGAAATATCTTCGATAAAACATAGTAATAAAAAACAGAAAAAAAACTATTTGTTGACAGAATCGCATAGTCTAACTTCTTACTCCGCTTCAGGCTCCTAAGGAGGGAAAATTCTTTTGCAACTCCCCTGATCTTTAACATGTTTCTTTTAAAAAAACTATCGGGCCTGAATGGGCTTCCCGACGTATAAACGAAATCTATTCCTTCGTAGGTACCTTTTGCACCGAATGGAAAATTTGCTTTTTCACTGTAGATACCCCGGTTAGCTATGACGGTTACCTGGTTGCCTTTCATCACCAGGCTTTTTGAAATTAGCGTCATCTTTTTGACCTCCGCAAATCCATGCGGAAAACCAGGACATCCCAGATAAACAAAGCATTTCCTATTCGCCATGGCCTGAAATAGATTTGATCACTTTACAAGGGTTGCCGGCTGCTATAACGTTGGCAGGAATACTGGTCACCACGAGGCTGTTTGCCCCAATAATAGAGTTGCAACCTATTTCGACTCCCTTCAAAACAGTAACGTTGAAACCTAACCAGACATTATCATGAATAATAACGGGCCTTGATTCAGACGGGTATCTCGAGAAATGCCAGTCAAAATCTGTGATGGTTACATTTGCGCCGCACAAGACATTGTTCCCAATTGTAATTTTTTGATGAGCGCCAATTGTTACGCCGCTAAATCCGCAATTGTTACCTATTTCGATGACTGCTGCTTTACTATGCGTTGATAAAATGCACCGGTGACTGACTCCGATCAGATTTGAAGAACTATCTGAACGAAATATGTTGTGACTGCCAATCTTTATAATTGACATGGGCAATCTCTTGGCCTTTAGTATGCCGAAATATCGATTCCGTGGTCCATATCGCACGCCTCTAAGGAACAGAATGGTTTTACACCAGGCAGAAGACAAAAAGCAAAATACGCCCAGCCTGCATCTTGACAAAAACAAAAAAATATAACCCCGTAGATCAGAAAAATATTTCATCGTTTCAAATCGCTATTTAGACTCTTTGCATTTTCTCCTTCCTTGCCCGAAACAGAGTTTACCAACATAAACGAGTTTTTGAATTCAATTCTTACTTTATCACCATCATATTTTTCTTTAGCAAAGTTTTTTGCGATGTCTGCCAATTTATGCCGCAGGTCTTCATTTTTATAAATTTCATAAATCGCGGCACGAATCTTTTCAATACTTCTTTCAGAAATTACGTATGCCCATTGATTTTGAAGGGCGTGTTCGGCAACTGCGGTCTCTTTACTGGAATATACCAGGATTGGTGTACCCGAGGCCATATATTCACTGGCTTTTGTTGGTATAGAAAATCTCAAAAAAGAAACGGACTTCTGATCAAAATCGTTTGGGAGCACCAGCAGATCTGCCTTTGCAAAAATCCCGGGAAGCTCGCCGTAGGGAACCGGCGCTTTTAACCTCACAAAATCATATGTCTCTAATTTTTGAAGCACAGGGTCATTGCTTACTGTCTGTATGTGAAATTCGATTTTAACTCCATCGCTTACAAGCCCTTTAATAGCTTCTGCGAGATCCAGTAAGCAATCCTGGATACCTGTTCCGATCCTGCCTGCATACAGTACGACAAAAGGTGTGTTTGCTGAATAATTGTTTTTGGAAAATGCTCCCCAAAATTTCATATCAATGGGATTGTGAAACGGGACAAACTTATAGCCGTACCGCCTCAGGTATTCAGTGCTCATCGATTCACTTATGCTCATCAAAACGTCTGCCCGCGATAAGAGATCGCGAAACTCCTTATCAATTCTTTTGTGCCAGTACGTTTGTAAGAAACCCGGTTTGCTTATCGTGACAGGCCAATCATCCATCATATGAATGGCCACAGGCAACTTCAACTTTTCCTGCAGATCACGGACAAAGCTGATAAGTTCGATGTTTGACAACTGCGAATAAATTATATCGGGCGAGAAATCATCGATCCAATTCAACAATTCCTTGCTAATTACATACCTCCTCTTAAAATGAAATAGCCCGGTAAAATGCAAAAGGCTTATGTAAAAGTTTTTAAAACCAGAATTTGTGACAACCTTGCCGGGTGAGGAAAGCACGGGCGTAGCATCACTTTGAACAGGACCGCCGCGGAGCGTTTTTTTAAGAGGATTCAGATTAAATGGAAAATTATGCCTGGTTTCCATCGATCCAAGCTTATAATATCTATTACAAACGGTGAGATCAGGATGATTGATATTTTCGGCAATGGCGGCAACTTTATCTCTATCCCATCCTTTAAAAAGATTGGTCATTGTAATTCCGCCGCCGGAATACAAATCGAAATATTGCCCAACGATCAAAATCTTAGGATAACTCATTTGCTTTTTCGATAACGGAAGCATACATCGTGATCACCTCGTTCACAATTTTGTCCGGATCATGCCTTGCAATCGCTCTCTTCCTTGCGTTCGCGCCGAGGTTGTTTGCATAATCCTTTTCCCTGATCAATTCTGTGATCGCACCCGCCAGAGCGTAAGGATCACCGTCCTGTACCAGGATTCCTTCTTTCTTATCTGCCAGTAAACCTGGAGTTCCGCCGGCATAAGTGGCAATCGCAGGCATTCCAAGAAGCATCGCCTCGCACAAACCGTTAGAACTATTTTCAATATGGGAGGGATGAACAAATAGATCGGCATTCAACATTTGATCAAGTAATTCATTTTCCTGCAATCCGCCTAAAAGTTCAATTCCTTCATCTTCCCATGCACCACTGTATTTTCGCCGAACTAAATAAGCAATTTCGTCTTGCTCACTAACTCCCCCGACCTTCCATATTATTTTCATCTCTGGAAACAGGTGATTGAGCATCTTTTTGCATTCATACACAGTTTCAAGGCCTTTATAAATTACGTTCCGGATAACTGAAATTATTGTGTATTGTTTTTGGCCCGGTTGCCGGGACCACTGGTGCAAATAAAAAACAGGGCGCATCATTTCGTCGCAGTGAAAATAATTTGCTTTTGGACAAAGGGCAGCAGTTAATCTCCGATCCCAATCGGTCCTGCCTGCAAAATTTTTCGAATTTTTGAAAATGATCCGTTCACGATCTGCTGCTTTTTTAAAATTAAAGTAACTATGAAATAATCCATGCCCCTTGAGAAGTGGCCATTTTTTTGAGTACTTAAACACCTCGCTCTTTGTAAGGCCTGTGTACCATTTATGATTACACATGATGAGGCTTCCCTGGATATGTATGACACACGGAACATTTATTTCGGGGATCATCATTCCATAGTCGTTTTCTGTTCCGAATATGTGAATGATGTCAGGAGCAAACTCCTTCACAACGT
>DASYSW010000176.1:0-9539 GCA_036002905.1 Chitinophagaceae bacterium | reverse complement strand
ACATCATATAATGAGATCCCCTTGAGAGATGCATTGACAGCAGGGGGAAGAATTAAGTTCACTTTTCCATCGGTTGGAACCGGGAAGACCTGAATAACATCTGTGGTAAGATCCACATCGATTTCGGATGAAACTGTACATGCACCTTTGCTCACCTGAACTGTATAATTTGCTGATTCTTGTACTTCAAATTGGGAACCCGTTGCTCCGTCAATAACTACACCATTTTTGAACCATTGGTTGCCATCGGCACTGCTGCTTTTCAATATCAACCCGTCCTTGGTTATCGTCACTGGGTCTAGTACCTGATAATTATAACTGATTACCTTAGCAAAGACATAACTGTCGCAGCCACTCTGCGTTGCAACCTGGAGGTTTAATTCATTATTGCCTAACGCTAACATATCTTTTGCGACCGTTGTCATTACTGCACTGCCTGACCCCACTAATACATCCGTGACTGGTACAGAGCCCCTGAAAAACTGATACGTGGCACCTTGCTGAGTATCAATTGAAATACCCAATTGCTTAAAATCACAAGGATTAGTAACGAAAGTTTTAGGAGCTTGTACTGAATTAATCCATGTGCTACCCGGAAGTAAAAAGCGTAACTCAAAACGTGAGTTACCAAATGTAGATTTATCTGTTGTCACCGTGAACGTATATTCTAAGTTACTGTCCACTTGCTTTTCAACCTTTGTGAAATGATCAACCAATATCACCTGGTAACCAAAATCCATCGTCTCCATATCTTCAAAAGAAAGTGTGTACTCACCTGGGGCAACATCGGTGACCTTCATGCCTACCGTATTGTTACACTTCAATTTTGACATTGAATTGATGGAGTATTCAGTGGTGGTATCTCCCTGAAAGGTGGAAATGTTTAAATACGCGTTCTTCGTTGGTGTAGAGGTAAAATATCCATTTCTCATTTTCCTGGAATCGTAGGCATCATCAAATCCGGCAGACGCATTTTCATTAAACCATACCAGGGCCTCATCACGTTGCTTGTCGGAAGACAAAACAACACGAACATAATTTCTTGGCGCTGACTCTCTTAAGAATTGATACGCATTACTAGTCTTTGCTGATTCCGTAAGACTCAATGTTGAGGCTCCGGAAGATTGAATCCAAAACGACTGACCAATTGCAACCTCGCCTGTCCAAGCGACAAAGGGTGCATTCGTAGCAAGTCCGCCCGCAACATATGAAGCAAACACATTGTTGGATACCCTAATATATATTGTGCTGTTCAACCCGGTACGGTTCATATTATCCCAATCGATAGGAGATGGATATGGATTTGGCACAAGGTTAAAAGCCGACGTTGTTAATGGAATTGACGCATTGCCTGTACGAATGCTTCCCCTGACAGAGGCTGTGAAGTTGGAAGATAAATAAGTGTATGCTTCATACCCAACCAGATTACTTAATGAAGTAGATGCCGTAGAACCGCCCGAACCTACCTCCACATAGGCTTGTGTTGCAGCATTCCAAAAACTAATAGAGTGAGCAGAGCTACTTACCACCCCATTCACCCCTGCAGGACTAGGGTCAGAAAAATTTCCTGTCACCGGGAAGTTAGCTTTCCACATGCCCACATTTCCGTTCGTCAGTGGCATGGACAAATATCTCCAACTATCGGGGCCATTGATAAATCGCTCAACGGTAACTAAACCGCTGAAATTTGCCGGAGTTGGCAAAGCAGCTATACGACCGCCAGCATTTACAGCAGTGGATTTTATGGTCAATACACCTGCCCCTGATCCATCCGCATCAAATACGCCGGAAGATACCAATGTGAGCACTCCGTTCAGGTTAATTGCCCCATTGTTGCTTATACCGGTAGGATTGCTGATATCGATATCCTGAAGGCTGACTGAGCCAGTGACAGACTGTAGGGCAACCGTTCCGTTAAGAACTACTTTTCCTCCATTGTGTGTGAATGTCCCAGAAGTTGCCCAATTGCCAGCAATATTCAACGTTGTTGAAGGTGCTGTTAAGCTTCCTATGATATTGACACCGTATAGATTGGTAGTGGCGCTGCCAAGTATAGAAGTGGTTCCATTGAATGTGATGCTTCCGTTGTTATGATTAAAGGTGCCGTTGTTTGTAAAATTGCCTGCCACATTCATTGATGTAGACGGTGCTGTCAATGTTCCGCTAATGACTACATTATTAAAGGATGAAGTGCTTGATCCTGAAATAGCAGTGGTGCCTCCAAATGTTGTCGTTGCGGATCCAGCGTTTAAAGTTCCGTTATTAACAAGGTTGCCATTGACCTGAAAACTTGACGAAGGAGTCAAAGCACCTGAAATGGTAATAGCTCCAAAGATTGGCGTAAAACTTCCGGAAAGAATTGTTGTTCCTGAAAATGTAAAAGCACTTGAAGTAAGGGTTGATGATGTGTTACTAACAAAATTTCCTTTAAGGCCTATGGAATTGCTACCCGCAGCAAAAGTTCCACCCGACAGCGTTAGCGCACCATTGATAGTAACATTACTTGTAAGCGTGACGACTCCACTGCTTGCTACCGTCAAATTTTGCAGGGCCGTGGCCGAAGAAGGTAATTCAACATCAGTATTGCCAGTGCCGTTGTAAACCACATTATAACTTGTAACTGCCACAGGAGAAACGGAACCGGCAGCAAATGTCCCTCCCCCCTTTATAAAAGTGCTGTTACTGGCCATGGTCAGACCTGAGCTGTGTGTAAGTGTTCCAGCCGTTAGTGAAACGTTGCCATTGACAGTAACAGTGCTGTTCCAAGTAAATGTACCTCCTGGAGTTGAGAAAGTAAGATTGTTCAATTGGTTACCGGCCCCACTAAAAGGAATAGAGCCAGAGTAAGTTGAGCCCCCAAAAGTAAGATTGGAAGTGCTACTTGATTTAAGACCTGTACTTGAAGAAGTAATCGATCCACCGTTCATTGTTAAGGTAAAGTCAGAAAAATCCAAGTTCCCAAAACTCAGGGCTATCGTTCCTCCAACAGTAAGATCCGATCCAAGTGTCACGGTACCTGTCCGGCCAATGGTCAAATTGTTCAACGTTTTGGCACCTGACGCAAAAGTCAAAGTACCTAACGACCCGCTTCCGCTAAATGTCAAGTTAGCAGTTGACCCTCCACCAATTGTACCAGAGGTAACAAATAGATTGCTTTTAACGTCAAGCGTATTTCCACTTCCAATAAAAAATGCACCAGATGTTAGTGTAAGGTCGCCGACGATATTAGTAATACCTACATTGTTGTTTGTCACTCCATTAATGTTTGCAATTTCCAAATTAACATTACTAGGGAACCCATTTCCAAGCTTTTGGGCCCCTCCTCCGTTTAGCACAATAGACGATAAAGAAGAGTAAGTTCTTGTTCCCGAAACCTGAATATTACCTACATTTGCTGGGCTGTTTTGAATAACTCCAGATGCATCTGTAGATCCTAAATACAAGGTTGCGTTATCATTAATTGTAAATTTTCCAGGCCCAGTAACTGCTGATGTTCCTAAGTCAAGTTTCGAAAAATTAAAAACTGTATAATTGACATTAGTACTAATTGCGCTTCCTGTCTGGGCAAAAGTTTGTGTACTAGAGCCATTGAATACAATTTCACCAGCACCAATTGAAAAAGTACCAATTGTTCCGCTTGATAAGGTGAGATTACCTTTCACATTCAAAGTTCCGATGCCAGACCCTTGTTTCAGATCAAGCTCCGATCCAGAATTAAGAACAGATACATTTTGATTTACTGTCATGGTAGATGAACCTGTGCCATCAGTTAAAACGAGATATCCACCACCCGAAACCTCAAGATTGGTCCCGATGGTTACCGTATAGTTGACGCTACTGGTCAAAACTAAATACCAAGGCAAAGAGCCCGTTGAGAGAACTTTAAAATAGCCAGAAGTATTGGGCATCGCACCGTTAAGAAAAATATCATTTCCCTGACTTTGGCAGTTCCATTCAACGTTTTGTAATTGAATCCCTGCTTCAAAAGAAGGAGTTAGCGCTGAACCTGAAGAATAGTTGGTAAATCTTAGAATTGAGCCAGCTTCGTAAGTAACAGCTGGGGCAGTACCTCCGGTTGTATAATTCATTTCAATGGCTCCTCCATTTTTGACAGCCAAACGAGCCCACGTTGCTTGAACCGTTGAACCATCATTTAATGTCAAGGTTCCAAAGACATTCAAGAAACCTCGGGTTGCACCGCCAGTTATTGCGCCGCTAACTTGTAAAACACCATTGACTATTAAAATGGCAGTATTATTATTTGCAACGGCAAGATTACCAACACTGAACGTTCCAGAAGGAACAGTAACTGTTGTACCCCCGGAAATTGTTGCTGCCTGGCCGGCTATAGGAAAATCGGTTCCTGCTACATTTCCCGCCCTGCCCCAGGTTGCTCCTGAATTCCAAGACCCAGTCGCTGCTGAGATAAAAGGCGGTTGCCCAAAAGCATTAATTGATACGAAAATGAATAACCATAGTTGAATTAGCCCCAAAGGCCTAATCCTGCGAATAAAAACAATCTGCAAAATCGAAAATAGAAAACCAACTGATGCCAGTAATAGACGCCTCATTTAGTATGTGTTATGTCAGTTTACAAAAATAGCAAATATCTTATTGATTCCTTGAAAAGGAGCTTTTGTAACCCTCAATTTAGAAAGTTTTAATGGAGTAAGCATTTTATTTCAACTATGAAATTAATAAGACGTACTTATCGCCTGATTGCGAGGTTTAATATAGCTGCGCTTGTTGTTAAAATTCATTTATAATTCGGCAAATCTCGTCTAATTCCGATGTCTGCAGGTTATTTCCTGACGGCAAGCAAATACCCGAATCAAACAATCTCTCGGAGGTACCGTTGGCAACGACCTTAAAGTCCTTAAAAATCGGTTGCCGATGCATGGGTTTCCAAACAGGCCTGGTTTCAATCCCATTTGCCGCTAGTTTCGTCTGAGTTTCACTCACCTGTATATCGTTTGGCAAACTCACCGCTGTAATCCAGCGGTTAGAGAGGGCACCAGGTGCTTCCGTTTGCCATCCGAGTTTGCCACCGAGTTGACTTTGGTAGCGCAAAAATATTTTTCTTCGCTCGGATACTTTATACGTGAGGTATTCAATTTGTGCTAAACCAGCTGCTGCATTTAACGGACTCATTTTATAGTTGAACCCGATTTCCCGGTGTTCATAAAACGGAAGGTTATCCCGCGATTGGCCCGCCCATGAATTCACTTTTGCTGCCACTTCTTGATTGTTGGTGATCAATGCTCCGCCTCCATAGGTCGTGAACAACTTGTTATTGTTGAATGAAAAAATTCCAATCTCTGCCAACGTACCTACTGTCTGCCCTTCGTACAGGGAACCCATTGCTTCGGCTGCGTCTTCCAACACTGGAATATGATAGTGATTAGCAATACGTTTTATCTCTGTCATTTTTGCCGGCATGCCATAGGTATGTACCACTAAAATTGCCTTTGGTTTTTTGCCGGAGCGAATGCACTGTTCTATTGCTTCTTCCAGCAACACAGGATCCATGTTCCAGTCGTCAGAGCAGCTATCGATAAAAAAAGGAATAGCTCCCAAGTAGCGTATGGGGTTAACCGAGGCGACATAAGTGAAGGTTGACACTAAAACAATATCATGTTCCTGAACATTTAATGCTTTCAAACCGAGATGAATCGCTGCTGTGCCAGAGTTTAAGGCAATAGCATATTTTGCTCCCGTAACTTCGCTAATTTTTTTTTCGAAGTCAGTTACGAGATCATTGTGATTTCGATTGGAATATGCCTTAAGCACGGACAATACCTGCTCCGTTGGGATCGGTGTGTATGACAATGGAATGCTTAACTCTCTCATCGGTTCTTGGCTGAGAAGAATTTTTGATAATAAAATCCGGCTATCAAAATAAACATTAGCATCGGATTTACGATCAGTCGATGGATTTGAGACAGCAACGGGGAAGAGATTTCTGAATCACCTTCCTTATTTAATTTAATGAGAAAATAAAGTGGAAGGATCAACAGTAACTCAATCCATAAAATTAGGAAAGCCATTTTCACGAATTTTTTATTTTCAAACAAAATTAAAATTAATATTACGCACAGCAGGTCATTTATCAGCAGCCTGAACGTTTTGTTAAAAATAAAGACTGTGTTTGCGCTTGCCTCACTCGAAAAGAATACATAAAAATAGTTTACCTGTTGAAATACATAAACCAAGCCGAGTCCGACCAAGCTTATTCCACCAAGCACTACCCTACTCCGTTGTGATAATTTTTTTTCTGTCATTCAATTGATACACCCAAATAATCCATAAGACAAAAACTGCGGCATAAATGACACCCGTAAAAATATATTTGTGCACGTAATAAAAATAACGGTGGAAGTTCACGGCCGTCCAATAAAGAAAAATAATCCGAAGTAAATTGGATAGATGCAGGATAAAAATCCCCAGAGGAATAAACCAAAAAGATTTTTTATTATTTCCATTGAAAGCTATAATGAATGCCGAAAAGACAATAAAGACATTAATTCCATTACACCCTTCGTAAATATTTAACACGTCATATTCTCCTGTCTTAAGGAAAACTGTCGGTCCTGATGCATTTAACACCGCGTGCACATCGTACCCGAATAAATTGCTTAAGAGCCAAGCCGATTGATCAGCAATCAAACTCGTCATTTCATCGGGGGCATTTCCGTTGTAGGAGATATAAACACCATAAACCAGATTCCCAATAAAGTAGAGTCCGACAAAAACTAACAAGAACCGAAGTGCGGGTTTAAACTCTTTCCACATGGCTTACTCTTTTACGCGCAGGAACTCCCAATATTTTTAAATTGCTTCCGAAACTTTTTGTCACCACTGATCCGGCGCCGACCATACAATTGTCTCCAATAGTTATACTTTGAATAATCCTTGACCCTGTTCCTACTACACAACATGAACCCATGGAAACATTTCCAGAAATACTGCACCCTGGCATTACCGTACAGCAGCTCCCTAATTTTACGTCATGACCAATCGTTGTTGACAAATTAATAATTCCAAATTCACCGATCTCAATTCCCGTTGTGAGAATTACCCCCGCAGTTACAATGCTTCCTTTCCCAAACTTATTTCGTCTTCTATCTCCAAGATTGGCTTGTGGATGCACGAGAACAGGAAAACTTATTTTAACGTTAGTAATTCTTTTTACAAGACTATGCCTAACGGTGGGGTCAGCAACAGCAATACAAATCGCAAGGTTGTCGGGATAGGAATTTAAATCATTTACATTTCCCACTATTTTCAATCCATCTACCTCGGTATCAATTTCAAAGCCATCATCAAAAAAGCCGATCAATTCCCATTCATGGTTTTGAAGATTGATCTGTTCAACCATCGCTGCTGTTTCGCGGCCAAAACCTCCTGCACCGTATATCGCCAATCTCTTTGTCAATTTCCTTTGAATTTTTCTTCTGTCAAAGATACATCCTTCTTAAAGGAAAGTATCAAGGTTATTGTTCTTATCAAAATAATCAGATCAAGTTTAAAGGAAATATTATTCACGTAATGGAGATCCAGTTCAAATTTCTTTTGCCACGTAATAGAATTCCTTCCGTTTACCTGTGCCCATCCGGTTATGCCGGGTTTTAGCTTGTGCCGTTTAATTTGTTCTTCAGAATAAAGTGGCAGATACTCTTCGGGAAGGGGCCGCGGTCCGATGAAGGACATTTCTCCTCGAAGGATATTCCAAAGTTGTGGCAATTCATCAAAACTGGTAAAGCGAAGAAAATTTCCCCATGCAAAATTTCTTTCGTGTATCAATAATTTTTTATCTGTTGAAAGTGTGCGAAACTTCCACATCCAAAACGGTATGTTATTTTGGCCAATCCTTTTTTGTTTAAAGAATACGGGGAACTCCCAAAGAATCAGGTAGCCTAAAAGAATGATCAAGAACAGCCACGATAAAATAAGTATCGATACAAAAGCAACCAACCCATCAAAAATGTTTTTGCCGGTACTCCTATAAAACATTGGCATGTGATTTATAAAAGTATCGCTTGGCTAATACATATGTTAATCCTAGAAGGCCTGAGATCAAGATGGCCATTATGTATTGCATGGGTTGACTGCCATTCAAGTTATAAATGATTACTCCGTTTACGATCATTTGAATTATGATGTAAATGATCGTCATCGCTAAATGATGCATTCCAGATACAGAAATAATCACCTGAAAAAGGTGAAGCCGATGTGCCTCAAAAATATTTTGTTTCAAGATCAACCTGTGAATAATGGTGAGTACGGAATCCGTGGCATAAATAGCCAGTAATAAAACAAAAACATAATTATGTGATACCATGATGAGTTTCAAGATCAGGTAAATCATGGCGAACCCCATCGTCAAGCTACCCACGTCTCCCGCAAAACAAATTGCTTTGGTGCGAAAATTAAAAAAACTAAAAACCCCCAAAGCCATCATCATGATCAACAGCAAATCATTGTTGACGAAATGAACTGCGTTGTTATTGATGTAGTACAAACTCCCAAGAACGACAAGGCTGTATCCGCCAGTGAGGCCATTAATTCCATCCATGAAATTGTAGGCATTCACGGTGCCTGTTGCGATGATCAAAAGTATAATGATCACCCACCAAGCGTGTTCTAAAACATTCAGATCATAAAATATTAAAAGCATGGCCATCATCTGAACTCCGAATCTCAAGGATCGACTTAATCCTTTAAAATCATCGGCCATGCCGACAACAGCAAGTAAAAGTGTAGCGAAAACAAAATAGTAACTTATCTCGCCGGCAGTCAAATAAAATATCACAAGCGCAATAGGAAAGATTATTCCACCTCCCCGGATGGTCGGTTCTTCATGAAGGCTGCGTTCATTGGGTTTATCAATTATTCGAAACCTCCTAGCTACCCTGAAATAAAGCAGCTCAACGATTATTAATACAAAACCGAGAATTATAAAATACATGTCTATTTTTTGAATGATTGAATTGTCCTGCGAATTCCTTCACTCAATGCGACTGGCAGGTTAATTCCTAGTTCATTGACAATCTTTTTGTTTGACACCATCATATCTTCGGTGAGTTTATTTACAAGATGTTTCTTTCCTAAGATGCCTGCTAAATTCTGAATCCAACTTTTTGGAAAATTCAAAATTCTTGGCTGTTTGTTCAAGGTAGTCGCAATGACTTTATACAATTCATTCGTTGAAAGGAAACCATCATCAGCCAGGTGATACACGCCTGAAGGTACTTCCTTCTGCAAGAGTTGTTGTATTGTGAAATTAAAATTATCGATGCTCAAGAAGGATCGTTGATTATCAAATTTTCCAAATGGAAATGGTGCTCCTGTCTTCACCAACCGATAAAGCAAATTGAGATTCCCTTTATTGCCAGGACCATGAATCATAGCTGGTCTTAAGATATAAAAATTTTTACCTTCAACTGTCGGTGTTGATTGAATATATTGTTCTGCTTTTAATTTTGATCTGCCATAATCTGTTACGGGATTAGGAATCACATCTTCATTCACTAGCTCTC
>DASYSW010000175.1:0-3038 GCA_036002905.1 Chitinophagaceae bacterium | reverse complement strand
TTCTTGAATTGATGTCCGCTGTAATGCCACCGCCAATACCAATAGAAGATGATTTTTCATTACCTGCAAACTGGGCAATTTTAAAACCAGTTGTTCCTCTTAGGCCAAGACCCATTGCCGGCCCCAGGTAGTTGTTGAATGAAAGGTCTAACGATACTCCGGCTGATCCAGAAAAAGGAACTTTTATGCCTTCGAGTTCCAGGTCATAGCCTGCAGAAAATCCCCAGGTAACATTGGGTTTCATCACTTGCGTTTGCACTAATTCATCCGTACCGTTAAAATCATCAGGCACACCTCTCATATTCCGGGTAATTGTTCCGGGATTTATATTCCAACCAAGACCCACCCAACTCGCTTCCTGTTCAGGAGTGATACCTCCGTCGTAAAAAATGTTTACTGGATATCCCCCGACGTCAAGCAACGGAATGTTGTAACTAAAATCTCCTGTAAAAAGATTTACCATGTTATCTGTTCCAACAGATTTGAACGAGGACATTTCAGGCTGACTTGGTCCACCGATAGATCCTTTGCGAGCAGAGTCAGGATTGATTACAGGTTTTTTTGAAATTTTAGTTTGTGATTTTGTAATTAAAGGAGCGGTTGTTGGAAGATATTTTACGCCATGTGAATTCCTCTTCTCAGTAAATGAGCTAATGAATCTCGTGTGATCGGTTCTTGTCGCTCTGCCATATACAGAAACAAAGCTGCATTCAAAAATAATAAGGAGTAAAAATGCTATGGATTTACTATACCTGGTGGCGAGAAGCTGGATCATAAACTAGTTTGTTTGCTTTTTTATGCTAAAGCTGGCGGCGTGAATATGATTTTGCAGGTCGACAACTTCAATGCGATATACCTGGCCTTCCTGGAATTGACGGTTCAATTCAAACCTGATAAAATTGTCGCCATAAATAAGTTTTTGTTTTTGCTGTTTTATTAATTGTCCCTTCGCGTTGGAGAACTTTACTGTTGTTTCATGCGCTTTATCAAACGAATAATATTTTACAAGCAGGTTGCTTCCGTCTATATAATAAACCCCTCCCTCATCACCGTTACCTTTTAATAAAATATAACTGGAACTTGTGTTTTTAATTGTTGCGGAATCTTTTTGAAAGCCGAACGTCCATACCTCAGTGGCAGCGGCATAATTCAATCCATCTCGTGCTATCACTTGCCAGGCATAAGTTTTTGCAGTGTCGAGTTTTGCGTAGGTTGAAGGATAAATTTCAAATGCCTGCTTACTGTTTGTTCTGGTATAAACCGGTGTATTATATCTGACCGCATCTGCAGGAGATTGGCCATCCAATATCTCCGCCACAGTGATCTCGTAATTGAGATTATCAAACATCTGCAGTGGCGTGGGGGGACTCCATGAAAATTGGGGATAAGGAGTTTGCAGAATTGATCTATCCGCCGGGCTATTCAAGACAGGAGGACTTAAGGGAGCGATATTTATATTGGCACACTCAGACCCTACTGTTTCAATGGCATCGTATTTCCTTTTTGTGAGAGTATAGCACGCAATGTATGTACCCAAAGGAAGATAGTTGGCATTAAAACTGGATAGATTATAATTGTACTGAACCGGGTCTACATCTTTTATATTAAGTGTCTTTACTCCTTTGGGAAGAACGAAACTGCGTGAAGCTGCGGACAAAACAGTTTGCCCCGTCACAGCATCCTGGAGATTCATCAAAACAGCGACATCAAGAGTTTGGTTATCGTTATTTACCAGGACAAGGTTCCACAGCTGATTTTTTTGTATCAATCCTGCAGGAGGAAGTTGAATGCTGATGTTTACCTGTGACTGGATTAATAAAGGAATAACCATTATTAAAACACCAATAATTTTTTTCACCATATCAGAAAGTTTTGTACCATGATAACCTGCCCATTTCTACAGGAAATAATGTTCTCCGTATAGTTGGTAAATAGGATTTTTCATATTGCATCTGCAGCAATCCAAGTCTTTTAAATTCTAACCTTACACTCGCCCTGCCACCCAGGTAAGTTCCTCCCGTGATGACCTTATTATATTTTCCTCCCACACCAACCTGGACCAGCGAAGACAGAGAATAGTCAACATCACCTTCCAGGGTGTGAAACTTCATTTGCTCCTGGTCCGTGTATACATATTGTCCCTGGAGCTGTATCTTGCCAAAAATCAATGTCTGTGATGCGATATAATTGATGCCCTTGTAAGAGATAAATCCCGAGTCAGTTGCTTTGCTGGAATATTTGTTATAGATCAGTGACGAGAGCATCCGGATGTTTCCGCTGGAATAGCTATGAATTACAGAACCGTTTAAAATGTAGTAGGCATTTTGATAAGCCTTTATTTTATCTACTACATATATCTGTGATCCGGGGTAATATCCTGCAGACAAGACGGGCCATTTTGGAATACGAACATTTACCTGGAAACTTTTGAAAACAGTGCTTGTTTTAAATGTCTGCTGCACAAATGGGTTGATGAAGTCATTCCGCCTTAACATGGCAGTTAACCCTATTTTTCTTTTCAGAAATGGCTGATCAAGTCTTAATAGAAATGCTGTTTGATCAGTGTTATAAGTGAATAAACTGAATGACTGAAAATTTTCTCCCGTCTTTCTCAAAAAACCGCTGAGCCTTGTATTTGTCTGGGGCAATATTGTCTCTCCTTTTACACTAATGCCCAGGTTGGAGTTATCTGAAAAATCGACCAGGTTTTTTAAACCATTGTTATTTCTAAAAGAACCTGTAATGGGCTTAGTCGTCTTCGCTACCTCTCCACCCAGAATTGTATACTTGTTGACTTTGTAAATCCCTTCAATGGAGAATCCAGCTATATTTATATGTTCCGGTACCGTATCCCTGAGAGCATGTTCATAATTATTTTTTTTACCCGTAAATACCGATAAGATAATAGCCGTCCGGTCCTTGTCACCAAACCCAAACCGGCCCATCACTAAATTTTGATTTTTTTGATTGAGGTTTCTGCCAAGGAAATCCCTGAATCCATAGTCAATTTTACCAGCAGCGAGAGCGAAGTATAGTTT
>DASYSW010000174.1:0-5038 GCA_036002905.1 Chitinophagaceae bacterium | reverse complement strand
GCACTGGGGATCGATGTAATTGACCTTGGGCTAGCAACCACGCCTACTGTTGAGATCGCTGTGACAATGGAAAAGGCTGATGGCGGGATCATTCTTACAGCGAGTCACAATCCGAAGGAATGGAATGCGTTGAAGTTGTTGAACCACGAAGGAGAATTTATCTCAGCTGACCTGGGAGCTAAAGTCCTGGAAAAGGCTGCCAATGAGAGTTTCTTTTTTACCAGCGTTGAAAAAACGGGGACCATCACTCCAAATGATGCGTATTTACAAAAGCATATTGACGCTGTTATAAATTACCCGATGGTGAATGCAAAAGCCGTTGGGAAAGGAGATTTTAAAATTGTTGTTGATGCCATCAATTCTACGGGCGCCATTTTTGTTCCCGCGCTGCTAAATGCGCTGGGTGTCAATGACGTCGTCGTTTTAAACAAAGAAGTAAATGGTCGGTTTGCTCACAACCCAGAACCATTGCCTGAGCATCTTTCCTCGTTGAGCAACGAAGTGATTAAGCACGATGCTGATCTTGGTATTGCAGTTGATCCGGATGTTGACCGCCTTTGTTTTGTGTGTGAAGATGGAAGCATGTTTGGAGAGGAGTATACTTTGGTTGCAGTGGCAGATTATGTGCTAGCCAAAAAGAAGGGCAATACCGTGAGCAACATGAGCAGCACTAAGGCGCTGAAGGAGGTAACCATCAAACACGGGGGTGAATATTTCCCTTCAGCAGTAGGAGAGGTGAACGTGGTAAAAAAAATGAAGGAGGTCAATGCTGTCATTGGTGGTGAAGGGAATGGTGGTATCATTGTCCCTGACTTTCACTATGGACGTGATGCTTTGATCGGGATTGGCTTATTTCTCTCACACCTCGCTGTTCAGAACAAGACCATCAAATCGCTCCGCCAGTCGTATCCTGATTATTTCATTTCGAAAAATAAGATCGAGCTCGAAAATGGCTTTGATGTAAAAACCATCTTTGAAAAAATAAAAAAGAAATACAAGAATCAACCCGTAAATACAGACGATGGTTTGAAAATAGAATTTGATACAGATTGGGTGCATCTTCGCACTTCAAATACAGAGCCTATTATTCGCATTTATGCCGAAAGCGACTACGAAACCAAGGCCAATAATATCGCATCAAGATTGATGCAGGATATTAAAGAACTGATGTAAGTGTTTGAGATTTCTCTCTTCTTGTTTATTGTTACCCCAGTATTTTTGAAACCAGGTCCGAATGTAAGCTGATGCCCATAAAAGCAGTTAGGCCCAGGACAATTCCGACCAAACTCACAGCCGAAGCAAAATAGAGCAACCATCGTTTTGGGTGAGAGAAGTGATGCCAAACATAGCGATGGAAATAGTTAACAATGCATCTGTCATGTCGAACTGATCATCGAACAAGTTGATCTCATCGTACTCCTTTTTGAAAACCTTCGGCTTGTTTTTTTATTTCTGCTTTCTCCTTTTCATACCGGTTGATATCGCTTTCAAAATCCTTCTCCACCTGGATATTCGCAGCAGAATTTTGCAACCTGAATAGTTTGAGGCTATTCTCCGCGACCGCCTGCTTTGTACTTTTTGCCTCGAAATATGACCACGAGTCAATCGCATGGGCCTGCGCCTGCGACATGGCTTGAACAATATTTCCGTCTTTCACATTGCATAGCGCCATAAACGTGGCGGTGATGGCTACGAAGATTGCAACTTTGGAATTGATCTTGTTTTTTGAAGCTTCTTCAATCGGCTCCTGGATAGTATCATTAATGTCGTTCATACAGGGGTTATTTGGTTTTATTGGTGAAGCAGTCCGAATTGTTTGAAATGATGTGTAAAGTGTTTTCCATGCCAGATGATCCATTCATTGTAATTCATCGGGCCAAACTCAAAATGTATGGCAGTCATGCCTTCGGTCTTAAAAAAAATCTCAAAGGCATCGAGCTCTTTATTTAATTCGCGAATGGCAGTCGGCAGATCTTTGAACTTTTTTGTTTTTGTTGCGTCGGGAAGGTAGCCTTGCACGCCATTGGGTATGACGAAATCGCCATGCACAAGGTCTTTCCTTTGTTGATCCGCTTTGCCTGGTGGGAACCGCAGATCGGCCATTCGCTTCCCATTTGTGTATTCAACCGCTTCGATCAGGTGCTCGATCATATTTTGAGCGTTCATTCTTCCCCACAAAGCCGGAGTTTCGGATTGAAGAATATTCAACAACGAGTTTAAGTTCTTTCTATCGGTGATATCAATAAAGACAGGCATAGGCACTAATGCTTGAGACGTCTTTTCTTGATCATCCCTCCCTTGGTATCTTTAATGCTGCTCATCACTACAAAAGAATGGGGGTCTATCTTTTCGATCTCAGTGTTGAGTCGATTTAGCTCCAATCTTGTTACGACAGTATAAACTATTTCAATGTCTCTCGCCTCGCCCTTTTTACCAAAGCCGCTTTTCCCATTGTAAACCGTTACGCCCCGACCGAGAAAATTAATGATCATTTGTTTCATCTCTTCACTGTGAGACGAAATGATCGTAACACCCGTATATTCTTCAATACCTTCGACGACAAAATCAAGCGTTCTTGAAGCAGCCAGGTAAGTGATCATTGAATACAGTGCAATTTCAACAGAAAGAAAATAAGCGGCCGCCCCGAATATGATGACATTAATGATAATGATGATGTCACCGATCGTTGTTCCAAATTTGCGGCTTAAAAAGATCGCCAGTACTTCGGTACCATCGATCACTGCTCCACCCCTGACCGACAAACCGATGCCTGCTCCAAGGAAAAAACCTCCGAAGACCGCGACCAGCAAATTGTCTTTTGTTACGTCAGGAAATGTTACGGTGGCAAGGACAAGTGCGAGCCCGGAGATGGCCAGGATCGTTTTAAAAGCAAAAGCTTTACTGATGGTATTGAAGGCGAGGATGATAAAGGGAATGTTGATACAGATGATCAAGATCCATAGGGGTATAGATGAGAGAACTGATATCAAAAGTGAAATGCCTGTGGCCCCTCCATCAATAAAACGGTTGGTGAGCAAAAAACCCTTAAACCCAAATGCCGCTGAAAATATGCCCACAGTGATCAGGCAAAGGTCCTGGATATGCCGGACAGCACTGATCTTGAATTCCCGCAAACCTTTGGCAAGCTCATAATCAGAATACTTTCTATCCTTATCCTCTTTATCCTGCTTTTGCCTTAAAGTGGTCTGAATGATTATTTGCGTCCAGAATGGGTTCATACTGCCTGAATTTTTTTTTGGTTTCGGGTTAATATAAATATACGCTACTAAACCTCACGTTTCATTAAAATTGACACATCCTTTCCCACAACATTTTGAATAATTTCTATACCTTTCTACATGTAAATTTTGACAGTTCACTAAATAAAACGAAGATCAAACTCCTCTCAATCCTTATCTTTGCGCCGCAATTTTCATGTTTTGATAAATGGATAGAATTTATTTCGATAATGCGGCAACGACAGCTCTTGATAAGGAAGTATTAGAAGCAATGCTTCCTTATATGACAACTCATTTTGGAAATCCCTCTTCGATCTATTCTTATGGCAGGGAAACGAGGCTGGCTATTGAAACTTCGAGGAAAACGGTTGCCAGGCTATTGAATGCCCATCCCGGAGAAATATTCTTTACCAGTGGTGGAACAGAGAGCAATAATACGGCGATTTCGGCGGCTATTCATGATCTTGGTTGCAGACACATTATTTCATCTCCAATCGAACACCATGCAGTGCTGCACACTGTTGAACACTATGGTTCCGGAGAAATCAGTTTAAGTTTTGTAAAACTTTTGCCGGATGGTCACGTTGATCCTGAAGATCTTGAGCAACAGCTGGCGTCGCATCAAGAACGCTGTCTTGTTACATTAATGCATGGTAATAATGAGATCGGCAATTTGCTCGATATGCACGCAGTCGGAAATCTCTGCAAAAAATACAACGCCATTTTTCATTCAGATTGTGTGCAGACGGTCGGTCACTATCCGCTCGATCTGAGAAACACGCCTGTTCATTTCATCTCTGGCTCTGGTCATAAATTTCATGGACCAAAGGGAGTCGGCATCCTGTATGTAAATGATAATGTAAAAATTCATCCCTTTATTTTCGGGGGCGGGCAGGAGCGCAATATGCGTGCGGGTACGGAAAATGTTTATGGCATTGTTGGATTTGCGAAGGCACTCGAGGTGGCCATGAGCAATTTTGAAAAAGACAGCAAGTATATCCAATCACTAAAGACATACATGATCGAACAACTCAGGAAGAATGTGAAGTGTGTCACGTTTAATGGAGATGTGGAGGGCAGAAGTCTTTACACCGTGTTAAGTACCGGCCTATGCAAAACAGAAAAATCGGAAATGATACTTTTTAATCTCGACATTAACCATATCTGCGCTTCGGGTGGGAGCGCCTGCACCAGCGGTGCCGACCAGGGCTCTCATGTCATTCACGCAATCAATAACAATCCTAATCTTGTAACAGTTCGTTTTTCTTTTTCTAAGCATAATACAAAAGAAGAGATCGACAAGGTTGTTTCAAAATTGCAGGACCTGGTCTAAGGCCTCTGCTGCCATTTATCCGTTTTATAGTCCTCCAAAAAAATAAGACAGGAAAAATTTTGCTATCTACGATTTATTTGTAGATTTACGAAAATTTCGTAGATATGGAAAAACTCACTCACGTGGAGGAAGAAGCCATGCAGGCCATTTGGCGTACGGGCGAAGCCAACATAAAAGCATTTATGGATAACATGGATGACCCTGCACCCTATACCACCGTGGCTTCAATCATCAAAAATTTGGAAAAGAAAGGCTACCTCAGCAGCCGTTTAGTGGGGAATGTTTATTTATATAAGCCATTGATCAGCGATGTCGACTATAAAAAGAAATTTATGGGCAAGGTGGTAAAAGAATATTTTGACAATTCATACAAAGAACTGGTTAATTTTTTTGTAGAGCAAAAAAAACTTTCGGCCAAAGAGCTCAGGGAGATCATTCAAATGATCGAAAAAGGAAACAATTGATT
>DASYSW010000173.1:0-1974 GCA_036002905.1 Chitinophagaceae bacterium | reverse complement strand
AGACTTGATTTTAATTTATCATTTTACGGATTTATAAAAGGAATTGAAAACAACGAAACTGAAACAAGAAAGTTTGGCCCTCCTGCACATGATCAGCGGGGCAAGCACAACATAGTTAGTGAATTGAAAGCTCCCAATGGTTTGGGTGCCGTGAAAGAATTTTTGCGATTAAAAAAATTGGCACCTCCCGGTCCCGTATTAAAAGCAAGTGTGCCCGGTCCATATACACTGAGCGGAAGATTGTTGCCAAATGAGAAATATAAAGACCGGTATGCGATCACAGAGGCGTTGTTACCAATAATTCGCAACGAGCTGGAAGCGCTGGTGACAGCCGGTTGTACAGAGATAACGGTTGACGAACCTTCCATGAGCTGCTACGCATATAAGGAGGATACCAAAAGATTTGTTGATATTTTTAATCGTACTGTCAAACCGATAGTTGGTAAGTGTAACCTGAGCACACATTTATGTTTTGGAAATTTCAAAGGAAGACCCGTTGGCTATAGAAGCATAAAACCGATGTTGCCGGATTTTTTGGACATGTCTGTTGATGAAATTCACATCGAGATGGCAAACCGTGAATTTGCAGAATTAGAATTGCTGAAACCATTTGCCGAGAAAATGAATGTTGCGGTAGGTATCATTGACGTTAAAAACTATTACATCGAAACGGTGGATGATGTGGTGGAAAGAATAAACAGGTGCTTGAAATATGTTCCCGCGGAAAAACTGTCTGTAGCTCCTGATTGCGGGTTAAGCCAAACAGCAAGATGGGCCTCGAGACAAAAGCTGATCAATATGGTGAAAGGAGCTAAAAAAGCAAGGAATAATCTGTAAAAAAAGGTCAAGAACCCAAAGGTCAAGAACCAAATAAATTTCAAAATTTGAGGTCGAACCATCCTTGTGATCGATCAAAATAAGAAATATGATTTGGAAGAACGGACCTCTCTGTTTGCTGAAAGGGTCAGGAATTTTTGTTTAAGATTACCGAAGAATGTTGCAAATGCTGAATTTCTGCCACAATTAATTAGAGCAGGGAGCTCTCCTGGTGCCAATTATATTGAAGCAAATGAAAGTATCGGGGACAAAGATTTTAAAATGAAAATAAAAACGTGTCGGAGAGAATCAAAAGAATCTGCATACTGGCTTCGCTTAGTAATTACGGATAGCTCAAAGGAAATGGAAGAGGAAAGAAAATATTGAGGCAGGAGGCCAAAGGGTTTGTTTTGATTTTTACAGCAATACTCAGAAAACGAGGAGACTAATTTTGGGTTTATTTGGTTCTTGTTTCTTGGACTTTGAATTTTTGGTATGATACCACCCTTTAAAAAGAACGAAGAATTAATAAAGGAAATGAATGCGCTTCTTTATGATGACAAAAACTTCCATCTATGGTGGCTGGGGCAAAGTGGTTTCTTGTTGCGATGGAAAGGAAAAAGAGTTTTGATTGATCCTTACTTGTCAGACTCTTTGACAAAAAAGTATGCAGCAACAGATAAACCTCATGTAAGAATGAGTGAACGGGTTGTGGATCCTGAATTATTAAAAGATATTTCGATCATTACCTCCAGCCATAGTCATACTGATCATTTGGATGCGGAAACATTGATGCCGGTTTTGAAGAATAATCCCGGAGTAAAGTTTATCATTCCGGAGGCCAACAGAGAATTTGTTGCCGAAAGAATAAAATGCAGAAAGGAATTTCCAATTGGGTTGAATGAAGGAAGATCGGTAACTGTAGGGGAATTTACCTTTCATGGCATCCCTGCAAAGCACAATGAAATAGAGAGAGATGAAAGTGGTAATTGCAAATTCATGGGCTATGTGATAGAATTTGGGAACTATAAGATCTATCATAGTGGTGATACTTTATGGTTCGATGAAATGATTGATCTGTTAAAGCCTTTTGCCGTCGACGTAGCGATATTGCCAATCAATGGAAACAACGTCTCGAGGAAAGTGGCTGGAAATTTA
>DASYSW010000172.1:0-2186 GCA_036002905.1 Chitinophagaceae bacterium | reverse complement strand
TCTTTTCCAGTTCGTCTCCGTGTGCCTTATGATTGAAAACGGTATCTGCAATGACGCCGATGTTTTTTTTATGTGCTTTCTGTATCGCTTTGATGTATTCTTGTTTTGTTCCATATTTTGTGGCGATGGTTCCTTGTTGTTTGAACTCTCCCACGTCAAAGAGGTCGTAAACATCATACCCCACTGACCCACGTCCGGTTCCCCCTTTATAAGGTGGGGGCAGCCACGCGTCGGTAATACCTAAACCGGCCAGATAAGAGACTTGCCTTGCAAAATCTTTCCATAAAATGCCATTGCCGTGAGAATACCAATGAAAAAATTGGATCATGGTTCGGTTATCCATCGTTGATATAATTTTAATGTAAACGAAATGCCAGGTAGTGATAGCAATTCAAAGGCCCGAATTTTTTTCTAATGTGATAGGGCAGATCAATTGGCCGGAAAAATGGGAAGAGTTCGACCAATTACAGAAAGAGTTATTTGCCCGGGCGGAGTGATTCTTTATAATGTTGACATGAATTGATCAGATTTTAGCCATCGTTTTCCTGGTTCTTTCGGCAACGAAAAATATTTATTCACTTCTTGGAATATTTAAGTCAGTGGCATGAAATTTTCACAATAAAACCTGCGTCAGTCCAAAATGATTCTTTTCTATGAATAATAAAAGTGCACCACTCCAATATACTCATGATTTTACTGTTCCCCGGTTGGCACCGGTCATCTCATTGAAACCGATTTCAAAAGAAATAAATAAGCCGAAAAGAAAAGTTTCAAAGCCAAAAACAGAAAACGAGGAAAAGGAATTGCCGGCGTTTTACAATAAGCCGATATACAGGTCAAAGAAATATGATTTATTATAAATATAAATCGAGAAACGAATTGCAGTGGACGGTTCGATTTCAGTAGAAAAATTTCTACAAATTTCAAAAAGCGAATCTACAAAGAGATTCGCTTTTTGCTTTATAAGACATTTCCCTGACAATTACTGGTGAAATAACTGCCCTCAAACATCATGGCATAATTTTTTTCCTCTCCAGAGGAAAGACCATTTCAACACCCTCGAAAAGAAACAAATATTAAAATTTCTATTATGGCTAAATCTGATAAACCGCAGGGTAAAACAAACAGGAACTCTGATCTCACAGATTCACCACGCGATAATGAAAAATTAAAAGCGGAGGAGACGACTATTGATCTGCCTGATGTAAAGGACATTCCGGGGCAGGAATTTGTTCATCCGCCAAATCCGGGCGAGTATGCGGATACGACTATTTCGTCCTCAGATGAGGAAGGCGACAATATCTGGGGTGACGAGGAGACCACTGAAGACAATTCAATTGTTACAAATATTGAAAGGAAGATGTTGCGCGACAGTGCCAACGAAATGGATAGCAAGGACGAGCAACAGTTAAGACGGGCTGAACTGGATAACACGGACGAAGACGGCGATCCATTGAATGAAAGAAGTTCGGTCAACGCTATAAGCGGAAGCGACCTCGATACATCGGGTGTCGATGAAGACGACTCCAACGAGGAAATCGGAGAAGAGGATGAGGAAAATAACGATTATAGCCTTGGCGGTGATGACAATTCCATAAACGAGGAGAGAAGCGGTGTTTAGACCTAAGCTTGTTGCTGCAATTCTTCCTCGATCAGTTCGTGGAAAATTTTTTCACTTTTTAAGACCCAATCGGGTAGGGGTTGATTGACGATCTTCCAGGCATTATCAGTCTTTTGCATCTTGAACATAATGCGATTACCGCGATCATCCACTACATCGATAGTGAAAACGCCTTCTTGCAAACCACCCAGTTTTCTAAAGTTAAATTCGCGCAAGCGATTATCCGCTTTGATAGTCCTGGTGAATTGGATGTTTTTCTCAAATTTCAATTTCATAGTTGACCTCCTTCAGCAATTGCTGTGCTACACAATCTTAACGACTTGAGAAAGTTTAAAAGTTTTTCACAAACTTAATCTAAAACAAGAGTACGAGTTGTGCGACAACCAAAATTACGGATGAATAAATTAAAAACAATAAAATGATAAACGTTCAAGGGTATAGTTATTGTATCAGAATAAAAAAGTATTTATGGAAATGAAAAGAAATGAAGCGACTTTAAATAGACCTGAAGGCGACCGAGTGATTGATGCTCCTTATGTATTCATGGACCTGGAGCAATTTATCA
>DASYSW010000171.1:0-5113 GCA_036002905.1 Chitinophagaceae bacterium | reverse complement strand
TGGTATAAGCAAAGCGCCAATTTGTTGCACGGCGAGGTCGAGCATCACCCATTCCGGCCGGTTCTTGCAAAGGATGGCTATCTTATCCCGGCGCTCGACAGTCATATCATTGGAGCTCATTCCCAGGCTGAGCAGACCTGCACTTAGCTCATCGACTATTTTCGCAGTTTCTTTAGTGCCATATGTCTTCCATCGACCGCCTTCCTTGCCTGCAAGCATATCATCCAGCGGTGCAATTTGAAGATGTTGCCGAATACAATCAAATAGTCTTTGTGGCTCGTTCATGCTACAATCGTTTGGCGGGTTCCTCCTCCAAATTAACCAAAAAACGCAATAAAAAAGCCCCATTTGCGGGGCTTTCTATTTCACCTTATGATTACACTTATAGTTATCTGTCCTGGTAATATTGACCTGTGGGCATTTTAAAGACTCTTGTTTTTTGAAAGGCGGTAAAATTTTTATATTCTTCGTCATGGGCCTTTGTCCATGTGTCATAAGTGGCCAGATTCTCAACAGTACCGAAAAGCCACTGGTTGTACGCGTTAAAAATGCCTTCCTGCAACAACTGGCGCTGGTAATCGAATAATTTATAGGGGAACCTTCCTGCATATTTATCAAACCACTCTAAAATGAAGCGACTGCGGATCATTGTAAGAGTTTCCGTGGTTACTCCCCGGTTCAGCAGGGAAGTTTGTTTACTCATGCAATCAAGAAAGGCCTTTGAGAATTCACTTTTATTTTTTTCCTGCCCTGCGACAACATTTGCATCGGCGAATAATTTTTCTTTGTAGCCCTGCAGTAGTAATTGTTTCATGGCTGCACCCCGATCGCTTAAGCTTTCCATATTCACAAATATTTCTCCGTAGATCAGGCTCCAGACCTTGTCCTTTGTATAAAAATAAAAACGGGCCGCATTATAATAATTGCCTGAGTAGCCCGGGTCAACCTTTATCCCTCTTTCCCATTGATCGATTGATGAAAAATCTTTTTTCTCCCACAACAGCTCTCCGTACTCACTATACAGTGGTCCGCTGTTAGGAAACTTTTTCAGCCCCGCTTTGTAAACTCTTTCACAATCTTTTACTTCCTCGAGTGCTTTGTAAACATTTCCCCCAATTTGGTAGCAAACAACATCGGCGTCAGTGCGATCGAGCAATATTTTTGCCTGGTCCAGCGCCCTGACATAATCCCTTTTATAATAGTATGACATGGCGAGATCCTTTTGCATGTCGAGATTGTTCTTGTCGAGTTGCAACGCCCGATTGAGGATAATAATGGCATTATCAAAATCCCCGCGTTGCATGAATGTCTTTGCATTTTCATACAGAGTCTTTGGATCATCGGTCTGCGCCGACACAACACCAGCTAAAAGAAAAATGCAAAAAACAAGAAGGTATCTTTTCATGTATGCAAATTAAGATAAACAATTTCTAACGGATGGGGTCGGAATCAAATTAACAATTTTGATGGCGCTAATAACGAAGCATGTGAGTTAATAGCCCATCCCTCAATTTAGGCTCAAACCAGGTACTTTTTGGCGGCATTACGTTTCCGCTGTCGGCAATATCGAACAACTGCTGAATGCTCACAGGATACAGGCTAAACGCGAGTTTCATTTCACCGCTATCCACTCTTTTTTCTAATGCAGCCAGACCCCGTATGCCCCCGACAAAATCAATTCGCTTGTCGGTTCTCTGATCCTTTATGTCCAGGATGCTATCAAGGATGTTCCTGGAAAGAATAGTTACATCAAGCACGCCAATAGGATCCTCCGTAAACGTTCTTTTCCTTGATGTCAGGATATACCATTGATGGTCGAGATACATTCCGAATTCATGAAGAAGAGCAGGTCTCACTGGTTCCGGACTGTCCGAGATCATAAAATCTTCCTGTAGCCGGCTTATGAAATCTTCCTTTGTTAAACCATTTAGATCCTTTACAACGCGGTTATAGTCGAGAATCGTTAACTCGCTGGCTGGAAAAATTGTTGTCAGGAAATATTTTGCGTTTTCATTTCCCGGTAAATGGGTACTCACTTTTGCCGCTGATGCAGCACGATGATGACCATCGGCAATATAAGTGTTCGGAACTTTGGTGGCAAACAGGTTCGTGATGGAGTTGATCTTGTCATCGTCATCAACGATCCAGACAGTGTGCCGGATGTTATCATCGGCTGCAAAATCATAGGCTGGTTGATGTGAAGACTTCCACTCATTAATCAAACTATTTACACCAGCAACATCGCGATAAGCCAAAAAAACATTCCCGGTTTGCGCCTCGATAGCGAGCATATGATCGATCCGGTCTTTTTCCTTTTCCGGTCTTGTGAATTCATGCTTTTTGATCACATCGCTGAAATAATCTTCAACAGAAGAAACACAAACCAACCCGGTTTGATTTCTTTCATTCTCATCCATACCGCCAGGGTCCGGCATCACCAGCTGGTATATGTAATAGCAGGCCTTTTCTTCCCCGAACAAAACACCATCCCGGATAAATTGTTGAAGATTCTCCTTTGCCTTTTGATAAACAGCGCTACTGTGAATATCAATAGCCACGGGCAAGTCAATTTCCGACTTGGTTACATGTAAAAAAGAATGAGGATTATTTTTTGCTTCTTCGCGGGCCTCTTCACTATTTAGAACATCGTATGGTCTTGAAGCCACTTGTTTTGCCAACTCCGGTTTTGGCCGGAGAGCATTGAGGGGTTTTATGATCGCCATTAAAAATTTTAAAATTGATTCAACATTATCCTTTTTGTCGTGCAAACTCTTTCATCAGGTCGGTGATAGCTATTACACTTTCTATGGGCAATGCGTTATACATGGAAACCCGGAAGCCGCCCACACTGCGATGGCCCTTTACACCTACCATGCCTTCGGCTTTGCAGAGTTCCAGAAATTCCTTTTCCAGGACTGGATTGTCAATGACAAAGGTTGCATTCATTACACTCCTGTCATCTTTTGCCACCACGCCTGTGAATACTGGCAGATTGTCGAGTGTGTTATAAAATAGCATTGCTTTTTCGATATTTCTTTTTTCAAGTATCGGTACTCCACCCTGTTCCTTTAGCCAACGAAGCGTAAGCAGCACTACGTATACTGCAAATACGGGTGGCGTGTTAAGCATGCTTCCTTCCCTGATGTGAACACGATAATCCAGTATGGTGGGGATCGGCTTGTTTACCTTTCCCAGGACATTTTTATTTACTACCACGAGATTAACTCCCGCCGCTCCCATATTTTTTTGAGCTCCTGCGTAAATAATGTCAAACTTATTAAAATCGATTACGCGGCTCAATATATCACTGCTCATGTCTGCTACCAGCGGCACACCACAATCGTAAGGAATGTTATGCCATTGCGTGCCCGCTATTGTTTCATTGGTCGTGATATGCAAATAAGCGGCCGTTGGCGAGACCGAAAGATCCTTGGGAATGGATGTATAGTTATCATCTTTTGAAGAACCGGCAATCTCAACATGCGCGAAGAATTTTGCCTCTTTAATAGCCTTGTTGCCCCAGGTTCCTGTTTCTGTATAGGAAGCAATATCATTTTCGTTGAGCATGTTCATGGGAACCTGCATAAACTGGGTGGTGGCGCCGCCGTGCAGAAATAATACTTCATGATCACTATCAAGATGCATTAATTCTCTTACAAGCGCTCTCGCTTCATTCATTACCTCCTGGAACATGGTCGTGCGATGCCCAATCTCGAGAATAGACAAACCAGAATTATTAAAATCAAGAATGGCCTCGCTGGCTTTTTCAAAAACTTCTTTTGGAAGAATCGAAGGCCCTGAGTTAAAATTGTGGATCACAGATTTTGCCGATTGTAACACGATCTATTTTTTGAAAGCTGCAAAGATAACTATTCCTCGTGCTCTCTTCCCATGATTCGATTATTCTTCCAGCTATTACTAAGGTTTTCAAATTCTTTAAGATCGTCAGCGGAGAACTCTTTATTGGAAAGTTTAGTAAGGTCTGGCTCGCCTGCATTTACCCAGGCGGTGTACCAAAAAGAAGCCACGGAATAAATGGCCATTCTCATCCTTCGCTCCACCATACCTTTCAGTTTCAGGTCATAAGCTTTTGTGAACGCAGATGAGTATTGCCGGGTGATAACTCCGTTCCTGTTTTCAAAAGAAAATTTTTGATCGGCAGGAAACCGTTCTGATAACTCCTTTTCATACCTGAGAACCGTATCTGCAGCAGCCGCACTTTCAAGTACACGTTGCCAGGTAAAATTCCCGGGGTCCTTTATGTAATCTGCTTTACCAATAAAAAAATCCCATTCTTTATCTGCCAACAGTTCGGGTACTCGACTTTCCCAAAATCCATGAATGCCCTGCTGATTGGTGTATTGACCATTGTGATTACTGCTTGCATGAAGCGGTACGTGTGCGTCGGCAATGTAATGCCCGATCTCTGCCGATAATTTCAAAATTTTTACCTGGTTTCTTTCTTTGAAGGCGTCTGTTAAACGATATAACATCGTTTGAACCCACCAGGGGACAATGCCGTGTTTCTGTAAACTATCTTCAGAAAATTTATCGCGGGCATCATTCCATTTCCTTGGCAATGCATCATAAGGATAGTTACCGTAGTGGTCGATATCAATATAATGCCTGGCGCCCTCCTGCGCGACTGCATATCTTCTCATATCCGGATCTACGGCATGGTTGGTAATGAAATCGATATGCGCTTTGTAAAGAACAAGCATTTGAGGTGGCAGCAGGAATACAGCGTAGTTGTTTATTTTTTTGTGGCCATAAAAACCCCAACAAAAACATTCGAGATGCAGACAAAGGATCAATAAACACAGGAACAGTTTTTTCAAGGGATATCAATTGTAGAAGTTAACTTTTCTTTTTTTTCAAAAAAAGCATCATCGTCCACACTCGTAACGCCCCCACTGATTGCAAACTTCATAGCGTCTGAACTTGTAATGCTTGTAATAGGTTTTACTCGATTTGAGGGCAGGATATAAACATTGCCGGCGATGGAATAGGCCATCGGTACGTACACGGCAAGATGGTTTTGCAGGCCCCAGTTGGACATGTCTCTTTGTGTAATGAAACCAATTCGCCACACATCCGTATCGTCAACATTTGC
>DASYSW010000170.1:0-23098 GCA_036002905.1 Chitinophagaceae bacterium | reverse complement strand
AAATTTTCTAGCTACACAATTTGGAACGAAGCCCCCAAACGGAACGAGGGTCGTTGTTGAATATTCTTCACCCAACACTAATAAACCTCTGCATCTTGGACATTTGCGGAATATTTTCCTGGGCTGGTCAGTTGCTGAAATTCTTAAAGCAAATGGTTACGAGGTGTTTAAAACTTGCGTGGTAAATGACAGGGGTATTCACATCTGTAAAAGCATGATCGCCTGGCAGCTTTTTGCAAATGGAGAAACACCTGAGACGTCAAATATGAAGGGAGATCACTTTGTCGGAAGCTATTATGTGCAGTGTGAAAACATAATAAGAGAGGAAATGGCTTTATTGAAGGCAAAAACTGAAGAAGGGGATTATGGCGATTTCTCAGAAATGGACAAAGCAAAGCTGGAAGCATTGCGGGAGATGATGTCAGCTATTATCGCTGACAATGAAAAGGCTAAAGAAGATCTGAAAAAAATGAAGGAGGACTATAACGAGATCCTTAGAGCCAATACCCCGATTATGAAAAAGACCCAGCAGATGCTTTTGGATTGGGAAGCCGGCAAACCTGAGGTGATCGAGCTGTGGAGAAAAATGAATGAATGGGTGTACAAGGGATTTGATATTACTTACAAACGCATCGGGGCCGATTTCGATAAAATTTACTACGAGAGTGATACCTATCTCCTCGGTAAGAAGTTCGTGGAAGACGGTTTGAATAAAAAGGTTTTTTTCAAAAAGAACGACGGCAGTGTATGGATCGACCTTTCGGGCGATGGCCTCGATGAAAAATTAGTATTACGAAAGGATGGCACCTCTGTTTACATCACGCAGGATCTCGGTTTGGCCGATGAGAAATATGAAGACTTCAAATATGATGAAAGCTTTTATGTGATCGCGGATGAACAAAACTACCACATGAAGGTCTTGAAGCTGATCCTTGAAAAATTGGAAAAGCCGTATGAGAAGGGTATTCATCATTTGACTTATGGAATGGTGGACCTGCCCACCGGTCGGATGAAAAGCCGCGAAGGAACGGTGGTTGATGCTGATGATCTTTTGGACGAAATGCTTACAGAAGCCGAGAAAAAAACGAAGGAACAGGGTAAAACGGAAGGGTTCTCGGCTGAAGAGCTGAAGGAACTGTATGAGTTCATTGGTACGGGTGGATTAAAATTCTTTCTATTAAAAGTAGACCCTAAGAAAAGGATGATATTTAATCCGGAAGAATCTATAGACCTCCATGGGTTTACAGCGACGCACATTCAATATACTCACGCCAGGATCAAATCTATTTTGAGAAAAGAGAAAGGTGATCCCATGTCCAAATTGGAATCAATGGAACTATTGCCAAAAGAAAAAGAACATATCATCTTATTGGAACAATTTCCCAACATTCTTGAACAAGCTGCCGATGAGCACAATCCTTCAGTAATTGCGATCTATGTTTTCAATGTCGCGAAAAGTTACAATACTTTTTATGCAGAGCATTCTGTCATAAATGCTGAGTCCACCGAAAAAAAACAACTGCGTCTCCAGCTTTCTCAACTAACGGCAAATATTATTTCGTCGGGAATGCGCCTATTGGGAATTAAAGTGCCGGAAAGAATGTAAAATTGAACTGTTTAGAATCCCGTCATCTCTCTTTTTTGTTTGTAAGCACCGAGACTTGGGTCCATTTGGATGGCCTTATCACAAAGTTGTGTTCCTTTTCCTTTATCACCTTTTTTCATATAGCACATACCGATCATATACAATGCCTGGGCATTACTCTTGTCATAGCCAAGAATGGCGTCCCAGTTATTCATGGCGTCATCATATTTGCCATGATCATAGTAGGCTTGCGCTGTCATATCAAGAAGGGTGAGATCGGCAGGGCGTTTTTTCAACAGATCAGTCAAAATTGAAATTCCACTATCAAACTTGCCTGCATCTAAATTCGCAATGGCGAGATTCTGCAGGTATCCATTGTCTTTGGGATATCCTTTTTCGCCGGCCAGTTGTATATATTTTAAGGCCTCGGCATTATTGTTATTTGCATAAGAGATCAACCCCAACTCGTAGATCCAGCCATATTTTGAACCATCTTGCTCGATCGCCTTCTGGTAATAGGGAATAGCTAGTTTGAAATTTTGCATATCCGCATAACTGCGCCCTATCATATATGACACCTCCGCATTCTGAGGGTCATCGTTTGCCGCCGCATTTAAATACTTTAAGGCATCCCCATAATTTTCGCGTTCATAGTTGATTTTCCCGAGATAATAATTGACCTTTTCAGAAGGGGCTGCTTTCTTCAGATCGTTCGCATACAGTATTGCTTCGTCGTATGATCTTAAATTGAAGCACAGCTGAAGTAATTGTTTGTAATTCGTGGGAGAGGTTTCTCCAAGATTTACAAGCTTTTTATAAGTTTCTTTTGCCTGGTAGTATTTTCTCAGATCCATGTATGCAGAGGCCAGTTCACTGAGCATGACCTTATTTGAACTATCATACTTAAAACTCTTTTCAAAATTTTTCAGGCTTTCCATTCGCCGGCCTTTCTGTTTTTCGTCAAGTCCTTTTTGCAAAAAATATTTGCTGCTGTCAGCCTGGGCGGAAGCAACGGATGAAATGAATAAGAAAAAAGCGAGAATGGAACGACAAAACATAGGGAATTGTTTTTTATTTCGTAATCATGGGGTGATTCATTACTTCCCGGAGCTCATTGTAAAAAGAATCTGACCTAAACAAGTATTTCCAAACTAATCAATTCAAAAGATAGTTACAGGCAGCAAGAATAATACCTTAAAGCTATCCCTGATCTCATCAAAGAAGAATGATAATATAATTAACGTTGAGTTTTGTGTGATATTTCAAGAATCAACTTCGAACGTGGAAAAAATTATAATTATGGGCGCTCAACTTAACTTTCACGGTCATTTTACATCCAAAAGATCATGCTTGCCACAAATTCAAAGACGAAAAATAATAAACCCAATTTCAAAAAACACGCGGTTGGTTTTTTGACCAAAGATCATGATATATTTATAATATATATATTATTACTTAGTGATTTTCAATGTATAGAAAAAATTTTACCCTTTCTTAGAACTGTCTCATAAAACCCTTAATTTTGGTGCGATGCTTCGGTTGAACAATTATCTAACCCCTATTCCGAAGTATCAAAACTTCAAAAACCCATTTAGATTCTAGCCCATTACCTTCTTGCTTGCAACCCGATTGATTAATTGAATGAACCCCAAAAAAGGAGGAAGTATGTTTTCCTACGCATTGCTGGAAGCCGGATGTTACTATCTGGTACAGGAAAAAGAAGGCTCAAAGATCAAGCTGATTAAAGTTACGGTTGAATCGGACCACTGCTTGTTTATAAACAAGTATGAGGACCCCATGGTGACTGAATGGAAAAGAAAGACTGATCCGCTCTATGACATCGTCGAATGTCTTACCGATGCAACCGTGAAAGAATGGGAAGCACATTATCCCAGCAGTGAAGACGCCTACTATGAAGAAGATGATGATTGATCATCTTCAAAATTTTTTTGATTAAATCAAATTCCCGGCTATTACAGTATCTCTGTTCTAGCCGGTTTTTTTATTTCCTGGTTTACATTAATGAAATTCAATAATCTATTAGCATTCATTATAATGCTTTATTATCTTGCCTTTGAAAACTCTTTTATATGAGAAACCCGAAAAGGATTTTTCTCCCTGTGTTATTTTTTGTGTCGGAGGGGATTTGTGCCCAGAAGGTTTTCCCGGTTGTTGAAATGCTTACTTCAGGTACCCAAACAAGCTTGCGTGGCTTAAGCGTAGTCAATGATAACGTTGTTTGGGTAAGCGGAAGCAATGGGACAGTAGGCAAAACAACCAATGGCGGGAAAAATTGGAAATGGTATACCGTAAAAGGTTTTGAGAAAAAGGAATTTCGGGATATAGAAGCATTTGATGCCACCACCGCACTCATCATTGCCATCGACGAGCCAAGTTATATTCTAAAAACACATGACGGGGGTGAAAGCTGGAAAGTGGTTTATGAAAATAAAGCAAAGGGAATGTTTCTCGACGCGATGGAGTTTTGGGATGAACAGAGCGGGACAGTGGTGGGTGATCCTGTCGATGGAAGATTCTTTATAACCAGGAGTTCTGATGGTGGCAATACCTGGCAGGATGAGCTGCTGAAAAACCGTCCTCTTGCTGATAGCGGTGAGGCTTGTTTCGCCGCGAGCGGCACTAACATTCGGGCCTTAGATGCGCACAAAACTGTTTTTGTCAGTGGGGGAAAAAGATCAAGAGTATTTACAACAAACTCGGCTATTGATTTGCCCATTATCCAGGGGAAACAGTCAACAGGCGCCAATTCAATTGCTGTCTACAATGCCTACAGGGGAATTGGCGGAAAACGCATGATCGTGGTCGGCGGTGATTTTACTGCAGATTCGTCTCATCAAAAAAATTGCTTCTTTACAGATGACGGTGGTAAAACCTGGGTTGCACCAAAAATTCCCCCGCATGGTTACAGGAGTTGCGTAGAATACCTATCAAAAAAAGATATTGTGACGTGCGGGCTAAACGGAGTTGACTATTCACTCGATGGAGGTAAAACCTTTACCTGGATCAGCAAAGAAGGCTTTCACGTATGCCGCATTGCCAAATATGGTCCAAGCATTTTTTTAGCGGGTAGCAATGGAAAAGTTGCGCGGCTCGCATGGAACCAGTAATTGAATCGATCAAAGCGGAGAAGCTAAAAAATTATCATCTTAACCCTACCAGGTTATTCAAAATATCTTTCACACTTGCCTGTTTTTTATAATCCTCTTCAAAAAAGCGGTATTTAATTTCTCCATCCTTCCCAATTATATATACAGCGGGCACGGGAAGATAGACGGCATCCGGTTTTTGACCATTGTTGGTGGCCAGGTCAATGCTGGCCATCTTGTAGCGATCTATTGTTTTAGTATCCACCTGATACGCTACATCATATGCCTTCATAATTTTTAATTCATCATCTGTAATAATAGGGTAACTCGCTTTCGTCTTTTCAATGGTCTTTTTAATGCCTTCTTGTTTTTCAGGAGTAATGGCAATCAGCTGTGCTCCCTTTTGTTTTATTAGCTGCAGCGAGTCCTCAAGCTTCTGCAATTCTTTATTGGTGTACGGGCACCAGTAACCCCGATAAAAAATGATCACCACCGGGCCCTGCTTGCGAAGGTCCTTTAGCACTATCTCGTTTCCGTTCTGATCTTTTCCTTTGAAGTCGGGTGCTTTGGAATTAATAAATAAGCCTTCCGGCTTTTCCTGGGCCTGTAGCTGTAAGGAGCTTATCAATAATAAGGCAGACAGATATTTTACCATGAGTTGAATTATAGATCAAAAATAAAAATTCAGTACCTGCTTCCAAATCTGGCAAGAGGCATATTAACAAAATCTTCTTTTCTTTACATTTTACAAAGTCGGTCAAAGCTTATTTATGGCAAATAAACACTTTAACAGATGGTTGCTCAAGATGCCCTTAGGTTTTTTGTTCGTCGCCGCAGGAATTACCGCGATTATTTACCCGGTTAATAAACGTCCCGATGAAGAATGGATGATCCGGGGAGGCGTTTCGATCGTTGCCTTTATTATTGGTCTTCTACTTCTTGGCAGCGCATATATACATAAGGTAAAATCCGACCTGATAAAAAGGGGAAGACCCAGGTACAAGATCATCGAAGAAGAGGATGAAGAGGACTAATGCTGGTTCAAAGCCATCGGGTGCCTTATGGCCGCGATTAATTTTCTGCGGCGGCCAAACTCCGAAAATCAACACTTACCAGCTTGCTCACGCCGGGTTCTTGCATTGTTACACCGTAAATGACATCCACTGTGCTCATGGTCATTTTATTATGGGTCACAATAATGAATTGTGAGTTCTCGCTGAACTGCCGGATCATGTTGGTGAATTTGCCGACGTTGGCGTCGTCAAGCGGAGCGTCCACTTCATCCAAAATACAGAATGGCGCCGGCTTAATTAGGTAGATGGCAAACAAGAGCGCTGTTGCCGTGAGTGTTCTTTCTCCACCGCTTAATTGTGTTAATGAAGTCGGACGTTTCCCTTTTGGCTTTGCCACTACGTCAATTCCACTTTCAGCAAGATTTTCCGGATTTTCTAAAACCAGATCGCACTGATCATCATCGGTGAACAGGGTTTTAAATACTCTTTGGAAGTTGTCACGAACCAAATTGAAGGTTTCCAAAAATTTTTGATTCGCAGTTGCCTCCACTTCCTGTATTGTTTGCAATAGACTGTCCTTTGCCGTTACCAGGTCATTCTTTTGTTCGAGAATGAATTCATATCTTTTTTTCATTTCCTGGAAAGCTTCGATGGCTGTTGGATTTACTTCGCCCAGGTTCTCCAACCGCTTCTTCATTCTATCAGCTTTTTCCTGTAATTCATCTGCACTTGTGTCCCCGGTTCGCGGCTGATCCAGGATATCCTCCAATTGAATTTTGAACTCGACATTTAATCTCTCTTTTGTTCCAGCCAGTTGAAGTTTCAGGTCATTTAACTTGTCCTTTATTTCTCCAAGTAAATGTTCTACCTGTTCCCTGTCTTTTATCTTATGCCTGAGTTCACTTTCTTTTTCATTTAATTGGTTCCTGAAATTGTAATAGGCCTGGTCCGCCTCATTCAATTTCCTTTCTTCTTCCTCCCTGCTCTTCATGAGATCAATCAATGCTCCATCTGTTTCCTTCAGTAACTTCTCCGAATTCAGGATATTTTCTGCTGTCTCTGACAATGAGGCAATATTGGCTTCAATTTGACCCTGCAGATCCTTCAGCTGATTATTTTTAAATTCCAGTTCCTGTTTCAATGCACTGATCTTGCTCTGTTGCTTTGTTACCTGCAGATTAAACTCGTTGTATTGGTTGTTAGCCTCGTTGTAGTTATCTTCCTGCACTTTAAATGTCTCTTCAGCATCCTTCAATTTGTTTGCATTCAGCTGTAGTTCTTCATTTAAGTGTTCAAGGTCTATCCTCACGCCTTCGACTGATCCCTGCGTATGCTGAAGTTGAAGATTCAGCTCCTCGATTCGATGCTGGCCCTGGTTCTGCATTGCATGAAGGTTCTCCAACTTATTATGCAGTGAGAATACCTGGTTAGTGAGTTGCTGAATTTCGAACTCTGTATCGCTAATGGCACTCTCCCTCAAATCTTCATTAAAGGCGATCACTTCATTATGCCGCGCCTGTATTTCTTCTTTTAATTTTTCAACTACAAAGTTTTGAGATGAAATTTCTTCCTGTAACTTTTCCAGGTTTTTTACGCGGCCGATCTTCTTCCCTTCGAACAACCCAACACTCCCCCCGGTGAGAGAATATTTTCCTTTTACGTACTTGCCGTTTTTCTCGATCACCACGAAACCATTGCTGTTTTGCAATGCTTCTTCATTATCAGCAATGAATACATTACCCAATAAATTCTCTGCAAGCTTTTTGTATTTTTCTTCAACGTCAATTACACTCAAAGCATGAATCGCTCCCTCAAGTCTATGCCCATCTGTGATTTCTTCTGAACCAGTGGGACCTTGAAAATCGTGACCCTGAATTTTATCCAGCAAAAAGAAATTCGCTTTCCCCTTTTTATTTTCATCCAGTAAATGAACTGCCTGCAACCCCTCCTGTAAATTATTTACAACATAATAATTCAGATATGGCTCAAGCACATTCTCCAGGGCTGTCCTGTATTCTTCCTTCACATAAATAATATCTGAAAGGATCGGCGCCGTGTGATTCCACCCGGTATTATTGTGTAAGAATTTCACGCTCTCGGGATAACCTTCCATCGAGTCTATCAGGCTCTTTAGCAAGTCGTGCTCATTTTTCTTTGCATCCAGCTTCCTACCTTCTTCGCCCAGCTGATTCCTTAACTCATCAAGAATGGCTTGTGTTTGTAATATCTGATCCTTTGTATACTCATGATGTTGTTGCAACTGAAGCAGGTCGGTTTGTTTGATCTTCAATTCTTTTTCTTTCAAAAAAAGTTCGTCTGCCAGTTGCTTACGCTGGAAATCACGTTGTGCTTTTTCATCTTCGATCTGCTGAATGGCTCTTTGTAAATTCTGAATGGACGTGTCGGCCACTGCCACTTTTTTTTCAGCTTCAAATTGACTACGCTGTACCTGCTGAAAATCAGTTCTCAAAATATTTACAATAGAGCGCTTCTCATCCAGTATCGATCTTTGTCTGTCCACTTCTCCTCTTAACTGTTCCAGCTGAGAATGAAGCCTGGTTAAGTTCTTCTCTTCTTCTTTGAGTTGTAATTCGCTAAACTCAATGCTTTCTTCAATCCCCTTTATTTGTCCCTCTGCTTTCTGTAAAAAATCGTTCAGATTGGTTTCTTTCTCCTTCAAATATTCTAATCGCTGCACCACGAGATTTTTTTCATTTTCTTTACTTCGCACCGACTGAACCAGGTCATTAAAGGAATGCTGCATGATCTGCAGCTCTTTTTCTTTTTCGATAAATCCTAGCTTCTCGTGTTCCAATCCTGCCTCTTCAATGGCAATTTCTGTATCGATTTTTATTTTCTTGTCAGTCTCAGACTCCTGTTGTTCATTCAATTCCTTATAGGTAAGATTAAATCCCTCCAGGGCAGCTTTTGCCAGTTCGATGCTTATTTCACGATAATCCCTTTTTATCTCGTAATATTTTTCAGCTTTTTTTGCCTGGCTCTCTAAAGTTTTTAACTGGTTATTTATTTCAAACAAAAGGTCCTCAATCCTTGCAAGGTCCTGCTCAGTAGCATCCAATTTTAATCTTGCCTCTTTTTTCCGGGTTTTATAAATGGAAATTCCTGCTGCCTGTTCCAGCATTCGACGGCGACTTCCTTCTTTATCCTTGATAAGATCATCAACCATTCCCAATTCAATGATCGCATAGCTATCGGTGCTAATACCAGTATCCATAAAAAGGTTCTGGATATCCTTCAACCTGCATTGCACATCATTTAGGCGATATTCACTTTCACCGCTTTTGTAAAATTTACGGGTAATAGTTACCGTATTGAATTCGATCGGGAGCAGGTTCCTTGTATTCTCAAACGTCAGCGTGACCTCGGCAAGACCGCTGGCAGAGCGGGTTTTAGAGCCATTGAATACGAGGCTTTCCAGGTTTTCGCTGCGCAAATGGCTGATCTTCTGTTCACCGATTACCCAGCGGATGCTGTCGACGATATTTGATTTACCGCATCCATTGGGTCCTACGATGCCGGTAATATTTTCATCAAAATTCACAACGGTTTTATCGGCAAAGCTTTTAAAACCCTTGATTTCTAGACTTTTTAATCGCACAGTGTACAGGTTTTATTAGCGGCGAATATAGCGAACGCCACCCACAATGAGGATTCAGCAAACAAGCATTTATTCACAAAAACAGGTTAAATGTGGAGAAGAAATTATTGGAATGAGAAAGAGAATTTGTTATCATCTTGGTGTTGTGCCGTTAAACGATAGTCAACGGATTAAACTGTTGGCTATTCCAGGTACAAATTTCCCGTTATTTGGTGTTAAATCTCCTTGGTTGCAGTCGTATAAAACGGTTGATGTCGTGTCACGTTTAGCTTAAATTCATCATAGTCTACTCAGTTCGTAATTCAACATTGTTTAACCGTCCGGGGTTTGTAGAAACAAAAATTCATATGCCGCACCCCTTCAACAGAATCTGGATTCATACAATTTGGTCGACAAAAAAACGACAACCTCTCATTTCAAGCAATGTTGAAAATATAATCTATAATTTTCTGCCAGACGAATTTATTGCGTTAGGATGTCCCGTTCGTGTCATTAATGGTATGCCGGATCATCTACATTCATCGTTTCTGTTAAATCACAAAAGTCAATTGCAGACACCATTAAATATGTTAAGGGAGGTTCGTCGCATTCAATTAACCATCAAAATCTGATTACAAAAAATTTCCTGGCAAACCGGATATGCCGCTTATTCAATGAGCCCATACCGATATCGCGTTCTTGCTTTGCTCTGCTCATTAACAACGCTCACGTCTTTTGCCGATAAGTTCTCCCTGGGTCACCAGGCTTGAACCTTTGACAGAGCCGGGTCTTTTGCCTATGCGTCACATAAACTATTTTTTCATACCTTATGAAAATTATAATTGTTTTTACCATTAATGCTGCGAGCCATCCCATACCGATATCGCGTTCTTGTTTTGCTCTGCTCTTTAACAACACTCACCTATCTTGATAGAATCTGCATCTCGATCGTTGGAGTAAGAATAAAATCTGAGTTTCACCTGGACAATGAACAATTTGGCTGGGTGCTCGCATCATTCGCACTTGCTTACGCTTTATTTGAAATTCCGTCGGGCATGCTCGGTGATCGAATTGGGCCGCGGGCTGTTTTTATTCGCATCGTTTTGTTTTGGTCATTCTTCACGGCCCTGACCGGCTTTGCTACCGGTTTGATATCGTTGCTCATTATTCGTTTTTTGTTTGGAGTTGGAGAGTCAGGCACGTACCCCAATGCTTTGGTTGTCGTATCACGCTGGTTCCCGGCAAACGAAACTGGCCGTGCCTTAATTGGTGTCGGTACCGGGCAGCAAATCGGGTCAGCCATCGCCCCGCTGATAATTATTCCCGTGGCAGTTGCTTATGGCTGGCGCATGTCATTCTTTGTAAATGCTGCTATAGGCGTTGTGTGGGTGCTGATCTGTTACCTATGGTTTAAAGACTTTCCGTCTCAAATGAAAAATATTACTGAGAGCGAAAGGCAGAAAATTGAATCCGGTTGCCGCCATAGCAAACAACAGCACTCAATCCCGTTGAAGTTCATTTTCAGAAATCGAACTATGTGGACGTTGATGTTAATGTATTTCTGTTTTCAGTGGGCGAATTATTTTTTTATTGCCTGGATGCCGGTCTATCTCCAGGAAGAAAGACATTTTTCAGAGGCTGAAACGAAGCCAATCATCTTTTCGCTATTCATAGCAGCGATCATTGGCTTACTGGTAGGCGGCTTTTTAGCTGACTGGCTGGTAAAGAAAAAAGGGCTCCGTTTTGGAAGGCGGCTTATCGGCATGACCGGTATGGGTATGTGCGGCATCCTGATTCTTGCCGCTGCAGTTGCTCCACAAAATAAACTGGCCGCATTGTCTCTTGTTGCGGCAAATGGCTTTTATGGCCTTAGCGTCATGTCTTGTTTTGGAGTATGCTCTGATATTGGTCGCAATAATTCAGGAACAGTTACTGGTGCAATGAACTTCTCCGGTCAAATGGGTTCTTTTTTTCTTGCCATTGTTTTTGGAAAAATTGCCGACATCACGCATAATCTCAACTATCCTCTTTTTTTGGTCACTTTTGTGCTACTGGTGGGTTGCCTGCTTTGGTTAATTATTGATCCGCTTCAGCAATTGAATATTCCAGTCAAAGAGGAGAAGAACATGAACCCGGATGTGGTTAACTTATAAACGACATCAAAATAATGGAGATTCAGACGAGGATAAATCAATTCTGCGGGAACGGACTTTTTGATTCCCCTCTCTGTTCACCAGTGCCGACAACGCTTTCACCAGCGTTCGTTCGCCTGATGTTCTAAAAGACGAATTCATTTGCTCAGTTGGAATCGCTCTGAACGAATGAAAGCAAAGTACACAGCAATATGCGGATAACAGTTTTTTCATCAGATATCGAAACCTGAAAATTAAAAATTGTGATAAATACCTGCAATAGTAATCGCCGCATTTAGTCAAGAAATGTTTTGGTAATTCTACTGAGAAAAATTAACTGCCGAAATTGAACTGATTTTTAATGAACCCGTTACAAACGGTATCATATTATACGAACAATCATTCATTCTTTTACGTAGCTTAGGATCATGGCGCCACACAAGTCAAACGCTTTATGAGAAAACTCTTATTATTGGTCTTTTTTTACACTCCCCTTCTCATCTCAGGACAAAGAAATTATAGCGCGGCAGAACTTAGTCGTTTAGCCGATCTGGGAAAGATCTGGGGCATACTGCACAATTTTCATCCTACTATGGCAAGAGGCATTATTAGCAGCGATAGCCTGGTGTTTGATGTCGCTGCAAGTCTCGCAAATGATCCATCGCCAGGTAATTTTAAAACCTGTTTGGGAAAAATGTTCGAAAAACTCAAAGATCCTTTGACCCACGTCGTTACGGTTAACAACACACCTGTAAAATTGCTAATGCGCAGGGACAGTTTGCCCTCCTACCGTTTGCTTGAAGACAGCGTTTTGTACATTTCATTTCCCACGTGTTTGGGATCACGCGATACGATAAAAATGATGAATTGGTTGGAACCAAACCAGCTGAAAAAATATAAAGGTCTTGTACTTGATCTTCGCAATGCAAAAGAAGTTTATGATGATGATTATTACTTCATGCAAAATTTTGGTGATTCATTTTTGACGAATATCATAACCGGACCGCTGTCAATGGCACCATATATTTATCGGTATCAATCAGGTTTCATTGACCAGGCATATGGTTTGATCGGGTCAAATATTTATAATGCAGGTTGGCAAACGACAGCATCGGATCGATTTATGGCGGCCAAAAATATCACGCCGTGGAAAAAGCCGTTGGTCATTGTGATCAACAAGTACATCTCAGCACAGCTGATGAAATACTTGTTGGCCCTGAGGTCAGCAGGTTATTGCGCAGTCGTCTTTGATGGAGATGCCTCCGATTATAATCCGGATGCGGCGATCGATTATTATACAAGCGCCGACAGCCTTCATTTGAAAATACGGGTACTCGACTACGTAGATATCAGCGGAAAGATCAATAACAATCCTGACCTCTTTATCAATGGCATCGCCGACGACAAAACTTTCCTTGAACAATGCCGAGGGCTGGCTCTTGTGCCAAAGGGAAAAACTGTTGTGACTATAAATACATCTTCGTTGGATTACATCCATCCCCTTCCCCATGATACGAGTGTTGCATTCGCGTCAGTGGGACAAAGATTATTTGGTTTATATAACTATTGGAACGCCATTAACTATTTTAATCCTAACAAACATTTACTGAAACAATCCTGGGACAGCATACTTGCAGAATTTATTCCACGCTTTATCAACGCAAGTGACACCGCAACTTATTACTTCACGATTACTGACCTGGTAAGTCACATACACGACTCGCACGGATTTTTTGGAAAATTGCCCGAGATGAAAACTGTCACAGAAAACTACAGCTATTCTCTTCCTCTATCAGTGAAGTGTATAAAGGGTAAATATTACATCGTCGCCATAGGGAAAGATTCAACCCAGGATCTAAATTCTTTTCAACCATGGGACGAGATCATTGCGATCGACTCCATCCCGGTATATACATACAAGCAAAAGCTGCGTTCGCGTTTTGCTTATAGCAATGAATGGACGTTTGAAAGAGACCTTTGCGGTTATTTCCTGTTAAATGGCAAAAAAAATAGTTTGGTTCATCTTACCCTTCAACGAAACGGCAAAAAAATACAGCTGAATGCAATGCGGACACTCTCGAGATACCGACCCGATTACAAATTGGTAAGTTTCAACGACGATCATAAGGATATCGAGTTGCTCAATGGAAACATTGGTTATGTGAACATGGGATCATTGTCGCGGGAAAGGGTCGATAAAATTTTTGATACACTCATGCAAACAAAGGCGATCATTTTTGATATTCGAAATTATCCGCAGGGAACCGCATGGAATATTGTTCCAAGACTAACTGATCATGATTCGGTAGCGGTAAAATTTGGTAAGCCATATGTGACCTATGAAAGCATTAATTCGCCTCTCATCTTCAAGATGAGTGAATATTTTATTGTAAACGCTGATAAAACAAGGCCCTGGTATAAAGGCAACATCGTAATGCTATGCGATGAAGTAACACAAAGCCAGGCGGAATACACAATCATGATGTTTCAGGGTGCGGCGGGAAAACGAGTAACTGTAATTGGCAGCGCAACGGCAGGAGCAGACGGAAACGTAACTGGCGTAAGACTGCCGGGAGGATACAGCACTTATTTTTCAGGTCTTGAAGTTTTATACCCCGATGGCTCACAAACGCAGCAAACCGGTATACGAATTAACGTAAAAATTGAACCCACCCTTGCCGGTTTAAAAGAAGGCAGGGACGAAGTATTGCAGCGGGCGATTAAATTTATTGAATCCGGAAAGTAGACGTTGCTGTAGCTGACAAGTCTCAAACAAATGCGCTACGTGTCTTTGTGCCTCTGCGTGAAACAATCTAAATCATTGTTTCAACAAATATTTTTTTAGCAAACTAATACCCTTCTTCACCTCCTCTCTCCCCTTTGATTCAATACCGTACCATCCGCGATAACCAGAATCATGACTGAGGGCTATCATCTTTGCGGTTAATTCTTCGGTGGGTTGATTGCGGTATGACATCCCCCTTGCATAAGGTGCGGTCTTTTGCAAATAAGTATAGTTGTCAAATTCATCAGAAGGATTTCTCCAGTCGGGAAACGTTCCAAAGGAAGGATCGTTGATCTTTTTCATAAGAGATATCATCCAGTCAGGATCGTTCGATACGCCACCATGATTCTCTATCACAATGTTGATCCTGGCCGGCTTCGCATAAGCCAGCAACATATTATACGACTCGGCTGCCCATTCAAGAGCTTCCCTTTTGTCGACATTCTCAGGACCACGACAATTCGTGCGTATAGCGTGGCAATCCAGGTAGTGTGCAATATCAACCCATTTCCTATGATTGATCTCAAATTGTTTCCTGCCTTCTTTTGTATTCGAACACCCGTCACCTTCCTCGTCTACCATGATCAACACCATGGTCACCCCGTGATCGCTGGCATTTTGCTTTAATGTTTTCAAATAGGTTTCCGTCGGGGATTCAAAAAGTGTGTTTACAAATTCAATCCCGTCGAGGTCAAAGTCCTTGCGGGCTATGCGGGGGAAATCCAGATTTTTCCATTTGCCAGCCCTGATCTCTTCAACAAGGGCCCACTCAGCAAGCGAAATAGCGTCTTTCGTAAATTGGTTCATGCGTGCAAGTTTTTCTAAGTGTAAACCAGTTTAGCTGTATAAAAGTCCTTAAAAATATTTCTCAATGAGAATTCCGTAAGTCATGAGAACATTTTCCCGCTTCGTGCGGCTGACTTTATTGTAGATAAAGGAGCCTGTAATGCCCAACCATTTATTAAGTTTCACTGCAACGTTACTGGTTGACGTGATAATGTAGTCGCTGAAATCACGAAATGATGGCTGATAGAAATGGACACCGTCAATGATCAGTTTATCATGCAGCGACCAGTGATACATAAGCAGCAGCGAATTACGGGCTGTATTGTAAACCGTATGCGGATCTTTAAGGTTCGCATATTCATACAATACCCCTTCGCTCAGGTTTATCTTCAAATAAGGACTGTCAATAAAATCATATCCTATCCCTGCCCCAGCCTGCACACGGTCGGTAATTTTTAAAGAGAAACTCTTGTCATAATTGACGAGCGCCCAATAATAGAGTTTGTGCACGCCTTTCCCAAACTCCATATCAGCATGCGCCGAAAAATCATTATTGGTAAGCTCATCGTCCTGCAAGCCATAAAGCCACGTGGCCCCTGTGTTCGTCACCACGGTTTTATGTTTTGTGCTATATGCCAGTTTATTGGCGAATACGTAGGATTTGGCATCGTTGGTCCTGTTAATAACCCCGGTGGAGTTAAATTTAAAATAGCGATGAGTACTATCGGTGAACTGTGAGAAACATGTCAGAGATGAAAATAAAAAGAGCAAAATTGCAGTAATCCTTCCCATATGTCTAAAAATTGAAGTTCCAAAAATACATCATCGAGGATATCCGCCTTCAACTTAAGTGCCAATAGTTATAAGCCTAACTTTGCCTTTCAAATGGCCGATTATGACGCAGAAGAAATACAGTAACGGAGAAATCACTGTCATCTGGAAGCCGGGACTTTGTCAACACTCCACTCACTGTTGGAAAGGTTTGATCAATGTTTTCGATCCGCGAAAAAAACCGTGGATAAATATGGCTGGTGCTACGTCCGAACGCATCATGGAACAGGTAAAAAAATGCCCAAGTGGGGCACTGACTTATTTAGAAAATGCCGACACAAACCCTGAAAGCTAGCGAAGTCAACGTAACAGCTTATTCACCTTCATCCAATCAATACAGCTCTTAAACCAGTCTTCGCTTGTCGTGGTGTTGTGTAGTCCAAAACCATGACCGCCATGTTCATAAAGATGCAATTCAGCCGGCACCTTATTTTTTAATAGTGCTTCATAAAAACGAATGCTATTCTCCGGCTTCACGCCATCATCATCAGATGCATGGACGAGGAACGTAGGAGGCGTTTGTGATGTCACCTGTTCCTCGTTGGAAAATAGATGCACTAATTTTTTATCAGGATCTTTTCCGATCAAATTATCCCTGGAACCCAAGTGACCAATTTCTTCGCTGAAACTGATCACCGGGTAGATAAGCATCATAAAGTCCGGGCGAAGGTTTGCATTTGCCAGTTCCGTACGCACAGGATTAAGATGGGTCCCGGCACTAGAAGCGAGATGACCGCCTGCAGAAAACCCCATAATACCGATCTTAGCGGGGTCAATATGAAATTGCTGCGCATGACTGCGAACAACGTAAATTGCCTGCTGCGCATCCATCAAAGGAACGTACTCTTTATGGCTCATGCACTCGTCTTTTGGCAAACGATATCGAAGTACAAAAGCCGTCACACCTGCCTCATTAAAAACCTTTGCAACATCCGCCCCCTCGTGACCAGCGGCAATTACACCATAGCCCCCACCGGGACAAATTATGACGGCCGTTCCGGTCCTTTTTTCTGCCTCGGGTTCGAAGATCGTAAGCGTTGGCCTGGTAATATGATCAACGATAAGAATGCCTGATTTCATCCAGGAGGTATCGATGAATTCATGGTCCTTCTCATTGCATGGTTTTGCATTTGGGACTTCTCCATCGTACAAGGGTATTGTCCTTTGCGCATGGAGAATCGATGTGCTTAACATTAAAAGAAGATTCGTTATTATTTTGTTCATGAAAATGTTTTTTTTGTAAATCTATATTTTTACAATTGTCGAATTTAAATTAAATCAAACCAGCGAGGCACTTATTTCGCTAATGAGACTGAGTGAAGCAAACAGGTTGCGCATCCTTTACTTTCTGGTCTTCTGCTGTACCGCGGCATGGCTACCCATTTTCGCAGATTATCTGAAAGGCCAGGGATTCTCCGGAATAAAGATTGGGCTCATTTTAGCAATTACCCCCGTTTTAATGTTTTTGATACAACCTTTTTATGGCATGCTGGCCGATCGGTTAGGATATAAAAAATGTCTACTGCTGTCTTCAGGGCTTGCTTCGATAAGCTTTGCATTGTATCTCCTCGATTCGGGTTTTACTTCAATAGTTCTCGTTACTATTTTCATGTCGGTTTTTTATAACGCAATTCAACCGATCCTGGATAGCCTTTCACTCAGGCTCGCTCAAAACAATCCCAAATTTTCTTATGGCACACTTCGCATTGCGGGTGCGGCGGGTTGGGCCTTTACGGGCATCATTACCGGGCAATTGATCGATGCGATAAATACAACAGTAATTTTTTTGATCTCCGCCATCAGCTTGTTCCTGGCTTTCATTTTCACACTTCCGTTAAAAGCTGACAAAAAAGAGACTGTTGCCGAAACAAGTCAGTCATTCCAAAACATAAAAGAAATTTTCAAAAACAGAACGCTCCCTTTTCTGTTGATTTGCGTATTTCTCATCTCTGCAGGCGCTTCTACCATCTGGTATTTCTATTCCATCTACATGAAAGAAAACGGCGCTTCAGCTTCACTCGTTGGATATGGTCTTTCTTTCCAGGGATTATGTGAATTACCATTGTTTTATTTTTCCGCGCGAATTATCGCGAGGTTCGGAATGAAGACAACCCTGCTGATCACAGTTTTTGCCACGGCAATAAGATTACTACTTTATAGTGTTGTGAAAAACCCCAGGGCCGCCATCCCCATTGAGATGCTGCATGGCATATCATGGTCGTTGTTTTGGGTTGTTTGTGTGGAATATGTCAATAAACTCGTTCGTGAAGATTGGAGAGTAACCGGCCAGTCGCTTTTATATGCTGCTTACTACGGTGCCGGTGTTATCGCAGGTAATTTCTGGACCGGGTATCTGTCAGATACAAAGATGAAAGTGTCCGAGATCTTTTTATTAAATGCAGCCATCGTTGCAGCCGTAGGAATATTTATTTTGATTGTGATGAAACGAGAAAAAACAAAGGCAGTGGAAACTGTAGCTTCAAAACTATAGCTGCTTTCTATAGTTGATAATTTAAATCTCACAGATTACACAGATCTAAAAATCTGTGTTCATCTGTGAAATGTGTAAGATAAATTTCCAGCTGCACTTTATATCGAAAAAAGGTCGACAGAATTGCAGTACGAGAGTGCGACGCACCAGAAGTACCAATAGAAATTCATTAACTGGTTAAAAAATAAAAAAGGCAGACCAAAAGCCACGCATTTTCGTCACGAAAAAGATATTCCTGACAGGCCGGTTTACAGATCGGCAGCAATTGCTTCATTGATCCCTTCCCGCATGCGCTCCACATACCAATCTACAAATTTTGCGACATCTAATTCTACCGGGGCGTAAGGGCCCGGCTGGTATTGACTGGACTCTACTCCTCTGAAATTATTTTCACAAAGCTCCCAATCCTGTTCGCCGGTAATTTTCCAAAATTCAATAAGTCGTTCAACATTGTAGTCAACACCTTCAGTAGCATTCCCATCTACAAGCCATGCGAGGTCAAGAATAGTTGATGAAGGACTTGCGGCAGTAAGTCGCATCGTCCACATGTAATCACTCACGGCATCCATCCAGAAATTCGGATATACTACGAGTCCAAGTACACCTGAATCGTAATCCTGATGATCGCCCATCGGAACCGCTATCTCCTTGCCGTCAAGACTATAACTCAATACGCCGGGTCGAAGAGGATATCGAATGGCAAAATGAAATGAATCATTTTCAAAATCGATATTATGAATAGCTAGGCCCTTTTGTTGCCATGCCAGTTTGCGTTCCGCCAACACATCATCAACAGACTCCCTCAAGTTAGCACCAATGACTGCGCTGCAGTATTCCGGGTGAGCCGGACCGCAGTGATAACATTCCCTGAAGTTTTCTGCAACCAGTTTCCAGTTAGTCCGAAGCTCATATCGTTTCCGGAAGGCAACCTTTGCCTTGTCTATCTTATAAGTTTTCAGGAAAGGATGATAATCCTCCATCACTTTTGAAAAATCCGGGGGATTTTCTGCCAGTGAAATAAAAATGAATCCATCGGCCGACCGCACATGAACGGGATGCAATCCAAATGACGACCGGTCAAAATCATCCGGCATAAGTCGCGATTTTAGTAAGGATCCATCTTTATCATACACCCACTGATGGTAAGGGCAAATCAGTTTAGGGGCATTTCCTTTTTCGTCGAGACAAATTAAAGAGCCTCTGTGGCGACAGGTGTTATAATGAGCATACACTTCTCCATCATTTCCCCTAATGATAATAATGGAATCATTATTTGCTGTGTAAACAAAATAGTCACCCGGCCTGGGTATCTCTGCGGTCGTACCCGCAAACAGCCAGTATTTCTTCCATATGTGTTTCCATTCCAGTTCATAGATCCGGGGGTCTGTATAAAATGGCTGCTCAAGACTCCAGCCCGGCTTGTATTGCTCAAGTAACTGCTCAGGGCTTATACTATTCATACAAAAAATATTAACTGAAGTATCAAAGTAAATTTACAAATTTCTTTTGTCTGTATTTCCTATCGGCGTTAGCTTTATCAACATTTCTATTCATTCAAGGACAAACTGTATTGAAATGAAATTTCGGGTTTTATTATTTTTTTTGGTTTCCTGCGTCAATCTTATTGCTCAAAAAAATATTAAGCTAAGCTCTCCTGATCAACTTTTGTCTTTTTCATTTGCGAGCAGCAAAGAAGGTGCCTCCTATGATATAGCATTCAAGAACAAACCCATTATAATTAATTCCTTGATAAGTCTCTCTTTCCAGGGAACCGGCGAGTTCAAAAAAAATATAAAAGTAGGTAAGCCCGTTTTTCGTGATGGAGTGGAAGACTATGAACTGGTAGTTGGAAAAACAAGATCAGTTCACGATCTCTATCGAGAGGTTCTTATTCCGTTGGAAGAAACAAAATCTCCCTTCAGAAAAATTAATTTTATTGCACGCGTATTTAATGACGGCGTTGCATTCAGATATGAATTCCTGCCACAACAAAACTGGTCTCAGTTCACGTTAACCGATGAACACTCCACATTTAATTTTGCGGGAGATCCCAAAATCCTTGCACTGCTTCTGCCTAATTATACGACTTCACATGAAGGCGAATACAGCCATTTACTGTTTAGCCAGTTGAAAGAGGATACCCTCATGGACATGCCGGCCTTGTTTGAAGTTCCAGGTCCGGTGTATGTAGCAATTACAGAAGCCGCCCTAATAGATTATGCGGGCATGTACCTGGAAAAAGAAAAAAATGTTTTAGTGTCAAAATTATCTCCCTTACCTGGCCAAACGGAGATAAAAGTAAAAGCGAATCTGCCGCATAAAACTCCCTGGCGGGTATTGATGATCAGTGACAGGATCGGTGCTTTAATAGAAACCAATATATTGACCAGCCTGAATGAACCATGCAAAATAAAAGATGTATCGTGGATCAAACCTGGCAAAACAACTTTTCCGTGGTGGAATGGCAATGTTGTTCCCGACACATTAAATGCCCCGGGAAACAATTTTGTCACCAATCAATATTATATCGACTTCTGTGCACGCAATGGTTTGGAATATCACTCTGTGGTTGAATACGGCCTCCACCAGTGGTACATGGATGACGGGGTAGGCTTTCAACCGGGACCTCATGCCGACGTAACTACTGCGGTTCCGGGGCTGGATATGAAAGAAATTTGCGATTATGCAAAAGCACACGGCGTGAACATTCGTGTGTGGGTACACTGGGCAGCATTGTATCCCAAACTTGATACAGCCTTTGCCTTGTTCGAGAAATGGGGCCTGACAGGGATGATGGTTGATTTCATGGATCGTGATGACCAGGAAATGGTAAACATTCAAACGGAGATGTTGCAAAAGGCAGCACAACATCATTTACATATTCAATTTCACGGCGCCTATAAACCGACAGGAGAGACAAGAACATACCCAAACGAATTCACACGAGAAGGAACGTTGAACTACGAGGTAAATAAATGGGATAAGCGGATCACACCAGATCACGATCTTAATATTGTATTCACCCGCGCACTTGCCGGGTCGACCGATTATCATCTTGGCGGTTTTCGTGCGGTTCCCGATTCTTTATTTAAAGTTCAGTACACAAGGCCCCTGATGCTGGGCACGCGCTGTCACATGCTAGCCATGTATGTCGTTTTGCAAAATCCGCTTGGGATGGTTTGTGATTACCCGGCCGCATATGAAGGACAACCAGGTTTTGAATTTCTAAAAGCAGTTCCCACGAACTGGGACGAAACAAAAGTTATCGATGCAAAGCTTTCAGAGTACATTGTCATCGCAAGAAAAAAAGACAATGACTGGTATGTTGGATCTATCAACAATCATTCTGCGAGAACGATCACAATACCTCTTTCTTTTTTAAAAGACGGTCAATATACTGCTGAAATTTTTTCCGATGCGGAAGATGCCGGAACCGAACCCAATCACCTGAATAAAGAAAGCAGGGTTGTTACTAAGAAAGATACATTGAAGATCAAATTGGCGGGTGGCGGGGGTATGGCAATTCATCTCAAGATGCATTAGTACTTGCCACTGAATCACCGACACTCAGAGTGATTATATCGCGGTCCCCCTTTTCAAATTATTGGGAACAAGAACAATTAAGAAAACAATTCCAACGAGAGAAAGAATCGAGCCGTATACAAAGACGGACGTGTGACTTACTTTATCCCATAACATTCCTCCGATAATACTTGCGATCAATCCGGAAAGTCCCACTACCGTAGAATACCAGCCAATCCCACTCGCACGCAAATGGTCGGGCACAAAATCAGCAGCATACGATTTCCCGGACGCTCTAAAAATTCCCTGGAACAAGCCATAGAAAACAAATAAAAATCCCGTCAAAAGGACATCTGAACTAAATGCAAAACCTAAATAAGTGGCCAGGAAGACAATGAATGAGATAAGCAGCAAAGGTTTTCTTCCAAACTTATCAGAAAGCGAACCCGCAGGATAGGACACAAGCGCTGCCACTAAATTGTAAAAAGCATAAACGAATATGGTGTTGTGTAATGAAAGACCTTTCTCCCTGATCTCAAGAATGAGAAACGCATTGCTTGAGTTGCCAATGCCAAAAAGACAAGTTACAAGTAAATACTTCCAGTATGTTTTTGGAAATTGGCTTATATGCAAATCTATCTTTGATTTTGCGACGATATCAACTTTCTTTTCCTTAACAGCCAGCACCATGAAAAAAGCTAACAAACCGGGAATAATAGCCAGGTAAAAAATCGTACGGATATCGAATTGTAGAGAAAAAAATAAAAGCACGGTGATCAGCGGTCCTGCAAATGCGCCGAGTTTATCTCCAATTCCTTCGAAACCGAATGCTTTTCCCCTGTGTTGCGGCTCTACCGATTCTGCAAGCAATGCGTCCCGTGGCGCAGAGCGACTTCCCGCTCCCACCCTGTCCGAAAATCTAGCTGCCAGCACCATTTGCCAAGTACTTGCCAGACCAATAAATGGTTTGGAAACTGCAGAAAGAAAATATCCAACTAAAGCGATTGGTTTTCGCCGTTGCAACTTGTCGGATAGCCATCCCGAAAATCCCTGGATTATATTTTGTGTGGCCTGTGCGATTCCCTCGATAATACCAACAATACTTCCGTTTGCCTTGAGGTATTGCGTCAAATACACAGGCAAAATAGGATACAACATCTCGGTTGAGATGTCAGAAAAAAGAGAGGCGAAAGCAAGTAAGATCGAATTTTTTGTAAGACCTGAAAAGTATTTTAAAAAAAATGATTT
>DASYSW010000169.1:0-5195 GCA_036002905.1 Chitinophagaceae bacterium | reverse complement strand
TTACTGATTTTGGAGGTTTTAAACGGGAGAAAGTTTTTAACAGCCATGAAAAAGCCAACCTGGAAGGGGTATTTTACCCCCTTATAGCCTTCTTCGTTATACGTCAAGTTTTGCGTACCGGGCATGACTCTCGATAAAATCGCGACGCGGCGCCACTTCATCACCCATCAGCATACTAAAGACCCGGTCGGCTTCCGCAGCACTTTCAATTGTGACCTGCTTCAATGTCCTTGTATCGGGGTTCATTGTTGTTTCCCAAAGCTGGTCCGCGTTCATTTCGCCCAGACCTTTATACCGTTGCACGCCCACCGACTCATCCTTGCCGCCTCCAATTTTTTCAACGAGCGCCTTGCGTTGTTCTTCGTTCCACGCATACGCCTGCTCTCTTCCTTTTTTGACAAGATAAAGTGGAGGTTGGGCGATATACACATAACCCTGTTCCACCAACTCTTTCATATACCGATAGATAAAAGTGAGTATCAATGTGGCAATGTGACTGCCATCCACGTCAGCATCGGTCATGATAATGAGCTTATGATAACGAAGCTTGTTTATATTCAACGCCTTTGGATCCTCAGGAGTACCAATAGTCACTCCCAGGGCAGTGAACATATTCCTGATCTCTTCATTTTCATAAATCTTATGCTCCATTGCTTTCTCCACATTCAAAATTTTTCCACGCAATGGAAGAATGGCCTGGTAGCTTCTGTCACGACCTTGTTTAGCGGTGCCACCTGCACTATCACCCTCAACTAAAAATAATTCACAGCGCTCGGGGTCACGATCAGAACAGTCTGCCAGTTTACCCGGCAAACCTCCGCCACTTAACACGGATTTTCTTTGTACAAGTTCTCTCGCTTTCCTGGCGGCGGCTCTTGCCTGCGCAGCGAGGATTACTTTATTAATAATGTTTTTTGCTTCTCTCGGATTCTCTTCAAGGTGTGCTTCGAGAACTTTTGACACCGTCGAGTCTACGACGCCCATCACCTCATTATTGCCCAGTTTTGTTTTAGTTTGGCCTTCAAACTGCGGCTCGGGAACTTTAACTGAGATGATCGCGCTTAGCCCTTCACGGAAATCATCGCCCTCGATCTCAACTTTTGCTTTGTCAAACATGCCTTCCCTGTCGCCATAGCTTTTGAAAACTCTTGTCAATGCCCTGCGGAAACCTGAAACATGGGTACCGCCCTCGATGGTATTGATATTATTCACGTATGAATAAATATGCTCGCTGTAACTATCATTATACATTAGGGCAACTTCAACAGTAACATTCGTGGCTTCATCCTTTCCTTCCACAAAAATGATTTTTGGGATCAAAGGATTCCGGCCAGCATTTGCATCCAGCATTTCTACAAATTCAACAATACCCCCTTCGCTATAAAAAGTCTTTGAATAGACAATATTCTCATCTTCTTTTTCACGCAGATCGTTGAGAGTAATCCGCACACCTTTATTTAAAAAAGCAAGCTCACGTAAGCGTCCTTCCAGGATGTCCTTTTTGAAAACAGTTGCGATAAAGATTGTATCATCAGGCCAGAAATGAATGGTAGTTCCCGTGATATCGCTTTTTCCGATGGAACGTACAGCATATTGCGGAATCCCTGTTTGATACTCCTGCTCAAAAATTTCTCCTTCGCGGTAAACTAATGCATGAAGTTTTTTGCTCAAAGCATTCACGCAACTTACACCTACACCATGCAGACCACCTGAAACCTTGTAAGAGTCTTTATCAAACTTACCTCCCGCATGCAATACCGTCATGACTACTTCCAAAGCACTTCGCTTTTCCTTAGCCATGATCCCAGTTGGAATACCACGCCCATCATCCTGCACGGAAATGGAATTATCTTCATGAATAGTGACAATAATATTTTTGCAATATCCGGCCAGTGCTTCATCGATCGAGTTATCTACTACTTCATATACCAGGTGATGCAAACCTTTTTCACTGATATCGCCAATGTACATGGCGGGTCGCTTACGCACTGCTTCTAAACCTTCTAATACCTGGATACTTTCTGCACCATAACCGTTGGTCGCCTGTATCTTTTTTTCGTTTGTATCTACACTCATAAAAGGGGAAAAATCTATCGTTTTTGATCCTTCCGAAGGGACTCCTCCGGGAGAGAAATTGAGACCTGCAAATGTACGAAATTGAGAGGGGTTAAATGGGTTTTCCCGCAAGAATTATTAAGGTTTTTTATCAAAATTTTTCCAATAAAAATGGTTTGAAAACCGGCCGCTTTTCAACCATTAATTTGATGTAGAAATAATAATAGGAAATTACCTTTTTACAATTTGAGCCACCATCACCGCCTCAGTACAAATTTTACCGCCCGAATATACTGTTCCCTTCATTTCAACGATACCACGCCTAATGGGTGATATTAATTCCATTTTCAGCAATAAGGTATCTCCGGGTTTGACCATGCTTTTGAACTTGCAGTTGTCAATCTTCAGAAAGTAAGTATCATACTGACCCTCGTCGGAGAGATTGATCGCCAGGATACCTCCGGTTTGAGCCAAAGCTTCCACTTGCAAAACACCCGGCATAACGGGATTACCGGGAAAATGACCCTGGAAGAACCATTCGTTGAATGTCACGTTTTTTACACCCACAATATGCTTGTCGCTTATCTCGATGATCTTATCTACGAGCAGGAAAGGGAAGCGATGGGGCAGTTTACTTTCAATGTATTTAAGATCGTAAACAGGAGGCTTGCTGGAATCGTAGCAGGGAATATCGGGATTGTTCTTATGTTTTTTAATGTATTGTTTTATCTTTTTTGCAAATTCCACATTGCTGCTATGACCCGGCCGCTTGGCAATAATATGGGCCTTGACCGGGTAGCCGATCAAAGCAAGGTCACCGACTATATCCAGCAGTTTGTGACGTGCGGGTTCGTTAGGAAAGCGCAATTCGATATTGTTCAGGTATCCTTCACTTTTTACTTCAATTTTTTCTTTACCGAAAACCTTTGCCAGTCTTGCCATTTCTTTGCTGCCAACTGGTTTGTCCACGACTACGATCGCGTTGTCAAAATCACCACCCTTGATAAGGTTATTGTCCAGCAGCATTTCCAGTTCATGCAAAAAGCAAAACGTACGGCAGGGAGCGATCTCGTTTTTAAAATCTTGGATATGTTTTAATCCTGCGTGCTGCGTGCCCAATACAGGCGAGTTAAAATCGATTAGCGTTGTAATGGAGTATTCGTCGGCGGGGACAGCGATCAACTCCACATTTTTTTTATCGTCTTTGTAGCGGATATTCTGATCGAGAGTGTACCAGGTCTTTTCTGCATCTTGCTCCGCTACGCCTGCCTTATCGATCAGTTCTATAAAAGGCTCCGAACTGCCGTCCATGATGGGTACTTCCGGGCCGTTCAACGAAATTAAGACGTTGTCAATACCCATCCCAACCAAAGCTGCCAGCACATGTTCAATCGTGTTTATTTTCATTCCATTGCTCTCAAGCGTGGTGCCGCGACTTGTATCGGTCACGAGGTCGCAATCAGCTTTAATAACAGGTTGACCAGGCAGGTCGGTTCGCTGAAACTGGATACCAAAATTCGGAGCAGCCGGTTTTAATATCATATTCACCTGCACCCCGGTATGAATACCGGTGCCGGAAATACTTGCCTCCGATTGGAGAGTATGCTGCCGGTCAGGATTGAAATTTGCAGCCATATTCTCAGTAATATATGTTTTCTTTTTTGGTTCTGTTATCATGCAAACAAAGATAGGGAGAAGTGAGTAGCCATAAACATGAAGCAATTCACAAAAAAGCGGGGGAATGTTGTTGCAATAGGCCTGTTTTTTTGAAGAGAATCCCCTGTTATTTTTGAAGTGTTTTTTTGAGAGATCAGGCTTTTTCTTTGATCAGCTCTTTCACCAGTGCTTCGAGCTCTTTCACTCTTTTTTCCAGCTCCGGAAGATTGCGACTGATAGCCTGGCTCCTTAAGGCAGCTGTGTAATCGTGAGCAGGAGACCCCGTAACTGCTTTGCCGGCTTCGATGGACTTGCTCACTCCACTTTGCGCATTGATTTTAGCACCATCTCCAATCTGCAAATGGCCGACTACTCCTGCCTGGCCGCCAATCATCGCACCTTTGCCAATTTTTGTGCTGCCACTAATACCGGCCTGCGCGGCAATAACAGTGCTGTTACCGATTTCCACATTGTGTGCCACCTGGATTAAATTATCGAGTTTAGCACCCGCCTTTATAATGGTTGAACCGATAGTGGCCCTGTCGATGGTTGTGTTAGCACCAATCTCAACCTCATTTTCGATAATTACATTTCCAATTTGGGGAACCTTTTTGAAAGATCCGTCTGCCTGCGGCGCAAAGCCAAAACCATCGCTGCCGATCACTGTGCCTGCATGAATGGTAACACGATCACCGACTATGCAATCTTTGTAAATTTTTACACCGGGATGAATAATAGTTCCGCTACCAATTTTCACGTTATCTCCAATAAAAACACCCGGGAAAATTTTTGTGTTGTTGCCGATGTTTACATTTTCACCGAGGTAGGCAAATGCGCCCACAAAGACATTTTCACCATAGCTTGCCGTCTTTGCGATATAACTGGGTTGTTGTATTCCATTCATTTGCTGCGTCATCATTTCCTGGTATTTGGAAAGAAGCGTAGCAAATGCACTGTAAGCGTCCGGCACCCGAATGAGTGTTGAACCGACATGTTGTTTTAGTTGTAGCGATTCATTGACTATGATAACCGACGCCTGAGTGGAATACAAATGGTCCTCGTATTTAGGGTTGGCAAGAAATGCAAGCTGCCCCGTCGTTGCTTCTTCAATTTTTCCAAACGAGTTGACGGAAGCATTTGCATCACCCTCTATTTTACCGTTTATTAACAGGGCTATTTGTGAAGCGGTGAATTGCATGTTCTAATGGTCAGTAGGTCAGTGGGTCAGTGGTCAGTGTTTGCCTGATCATCATCCTTTGAACTACCGATGGATTTTATGTATGCGTTAATTAATCTAAAGTAAGACAACAACTTTTCGCGAAGAAGAGTGTTTTCTTGCTCTGTTACGAGATTTCTAGTTTTGGCCTTAGTTAATGCGGATGTCACCTCCTTGGCGGAACCCCCTGCTGTAAAAACAAAAGTTCCGATTCTCTTTGTAAAAATATCTTCCATAACCTTCCGCGATATTAAATGCAATCGAATCA
>DASYSW010000168.1:0-9843 GCA_036002905.1 Chitinophagaceae bacterium | reverse complement strand
CCCATAGCGTAGCTCCAGTGAATTAAAATGTTTGAGTTTAAAAACACCCTCAGGAGGTGCAATCCGAAAACCTGCGCCAAAAAAATTACTGTTAAATTTAGAAAGGTCGTAATTGCTGGTATAAAACTCATCCGCGGCAGTATGTACCTGGTAAGGATCAAAGTAGTTGGCAGCGCTCTGCTGGTAGAATCTGTAAAATGGAGTGATGGATAAGAATGGGTTCAATTTGATTACTGTTTCTACCTGAACAGCATTTGAATTTATACCCCAGTCATCATGATAGTTACGATACCATGTCCTGAGAATAAACTTATCACCCATAAAGTAATTTGCACGTATGCCGAGAGGTATTTTCAAACGTGTCGTCGGAAGATTTTCTACATGTACTGAGTTGTCATCGAAATAAACCCTGTGAAAGGGAAGGCCGAGGTACCCTTGTTGATATGTCAGTTCACCATCCAACATCACCTGGAGATTCTTGTTAATGATCTGGGACCACGATATCCCGCCACTTAAAGTATTCCGGCCAGTGGTGGCGTAGTCATCTCCTTCGCGAGAGCTTCCGCTTCGCAGCTCGACCGGATAAATGAGCGACACCTGGTCGATATAAGCCTGTAGTTTTGCAGCGAATTCACCATTTCTATTCCGGGTCTTTTGAGCAAAATTTACGTTCACACCAAATGATTGGTAATCGAATTCACTTGAATACGAAATGCCTGCCCCGACAGTTGTTCCTTTCTTATCATTTTCCATTGTCCATCCAAAAGAAGGATAGAATCGTGTGTCAGCATGAGAAGCGGATGAAATTGTCTTTGGATCAATTTTATCCGACGATGCGGAGGTGTAATGATCGATCCCAATTTCCCCCGTAAAAACATGTTTGCGGTTGCGTTTGTCGTACCGGCTCACTTTAAGATCGATGACATTGGCAATATCAGTAAGCTTTTCTGAACCAACACCACCAGTCACCGGGGAGTTGTTACCATCCTGGCTATAATAACTTGATACAAGATTTGCTTCTTCAAAACTGAGTTTACGTGATCTATATGTTGAAGAGTCTGCGCCTTGCTTACCTTGGGAAAAGGCGGCAAGAATACTCAGGTACATTCCGATCACCGATAAAAATAATTTCTTCATACAAAAACTTGCAGATTGATCAATTACAGCCGCATCCACCTCCTGTTTTACCACCATTTGCTCCTGAAGCACCTTCGCGATAGGATTGAAAATTCAACTCGGTCTTTTCCACTTTCCGGCTCGAAAGTGACATTTCGGAATCATTAAGCTTGTTCTTCTGGTATTCCTTTACAGGCGTGCATGACGTTATAAGTAAACCACTGAAGCCAAATATGGGAAGAAACCGAGCAATCCCTTCGTGCTTGTTTTTTGTATTCATGATAAATGTATGTTTTTGGAAGTGTGAATTTTGTCATTTTCATCGATGATAATGCAGGCAAGTCCTTTCACCTGGTTCACCATATCTATGCCTGCTTTGATACCCATGATCATAACGGGCGTAGCCATTGCATCAGCTAGTTCTGCATTGGGACAAATAATAGTGACGCTTTTGATGCCTGTCACTGGCAATCCGGTTTTTGGATCGATCGTGTGAGAATACTTTTTTCCATCAATCAAAACGAATTTTTCATAGTTACCCGAAGTAGCCACTGATGTGTTGGTAATCTCCAGGTGCGAAAAGATTTCACGCGATGCGTTGGGGTCGGCAATGCCGATGGTCCATGGCTTTCCATTGGGTTGATAACCCCATGCCGTCAGGTCCCCTGCGGCATTCACGATGCCATTCTTAATGCCTCTTTTTTGCAAAAAAACCTTCGCACATTCGGCAGCATATCCCTTACCGATGCCCCCAAATCCAATTCTCATTCCTTTTTCTTTGAGAAACACAGTGCGTCTTTTTTCGTCCAGTATGACATTTTTGTAATTGATAAGTCGGACCAGTTGCTTAGCCAGTTCCGGCTTGGGCAATTCAGTCATGTTCTTGTCGAAATTCCAAAGCCTTTTATCGATGGATCCATAAGTAATGTCAAACGCTCCTTGCGTAACACCTGAGATTTTCTTGGAGCGGCGAATCAGCTCAAATACTTCGTCATCCACTTTTACAGGAGCAATACCTGCATTTCGATTGATAAGATTTGTCTGGCTATCTTCGTCAAAAGTGGTGAGCAGTCTCTCAATTCTGCTAATCTCTTTGACTGCTTCCTCAATGCAATCATGTGCCCAGAAGGCGTCAGTGGCAACAATGCTAATTTCAAAGCGATTGCCCATGAGCTTCAACACTTTTCTGTATACCCTGGGAATTATACGGGTCGCATCAGTTATTTGCATCAATAGTGGCTTTTACCTGGCTGGTGAACCCCGCAGGTGTAACTGCGGGAAGTCCATCCCATGACTTTAAAATCTTTCCATCAGCAGTTAGTAAAAGCGTTAAAGGAAATTTTCCTTCTTTGTTATAAATGTCAGCGAGTTGGTCATTTTTCTTTTGCTGGTCGGGTAAGAGACTGTTTTTTTTCAACCTGGGAAAATCAGCATTTAGCAATACAAGATGTTCACTACTGTATTCCGAAAAAGCAGCGCTTTCAAAAATCTCTTTGTGCATCCTGATGCATGGGCCACACCAGTCGGAACCCGAAAAATTAAGCAATATATACCGGTGTTCACTTCTTGCTTCTTCTTTTGCCTTTTCAAAATCTGTTTCCCAAACATTGGAAGATAACAGGAAAAAGCTCAGGATCGTTGTCCATAGGATCGTCATAGATGTGTGCGTGTTTGTTCAAAATTAAATTTTATTCGAAGCGATTTACATGATTTTAATTCCTTAACAAATTATTATGCAGATCGAGCACGAAGAACAGGCCGGCAATTCTTTTGGCCAGAGTGCACATCAGGCCGGAGGTTGATTTTGGTCATTCAACAGACTCTGATGGCGCAATAATTTGGTGTAAGTGTTCTTGAAGTGAAGGGCATGAATACTTTAATTTACCTTTTACTTTTTGCTGCATCAACGACATTTCCTGAGTTTGTTCTTTCAAACGCATGTCATGAAGAACTGAGAATGCCTTACCTGTTTGATGTCCACAAGCTCAATTTGTACACTTCAAACCACATGACAGTTGCAAAAGCGACAACAAAACAAATGAGGAATTCATTCAGAGTAAGTGGGGTCATTTGAAAAAGATGGCGAATGGGAGTAATAAACTGAAGTGACACAAGGAAAATCGATGAGATGATAATGATCCATGGTGCGAGACGATTTTTATAGCGGATCGTATAATATAATGTGCGTGTGAACGATCGTGAAACGAATGTCAGGAATAGATTACTAAGGATCATCGTCGTGAATACGATGGTTCTAGTTTTTTCAATGCTATGATGCCCGCTCATGAAAGCATGGTAAAGTATCAGAACACCTGTTGTAATAGTAAGGCCCTGGATGATGGCAATCAGCAGTTCTTTCCATGTAAAAAGTCCTTGCGCACGATTTCTCGGCGGTAAAAGCATAAGGTCTCTTTCAACAGGTTCGCTTTCAAAAAAGATAGAACACGTCGGCCCCATAATGAGTTCAAGAAAAATGACATGAATCGGAGTAAAGATGTTAGGATAAGTCCACCCAAACAGTAGCGGTAATGAAGCTGTGAGAATGATCGGGATATGTATCGAGATGATGTAACGTATTCCCTTTAAGAGGTTATTCGAAGTCTTCCTTCCCTCGCTGATCGCAATAGCCATTTTTTCGAGATCGTCATCAGTAATGATCAGGTCGGAGGCTCTCCTTGCAGTCTCCGTGCCCTTACCTCCCATTGCGACACCTATATCGGCAGCCTTCAATGCAGGAGCATCATTTATCCCATCTCCGCTCATAGCCACGATCTCTTTATTTGCTTTAAGTGCATTGATCACTTTAAGTTTCGCCTCCGGAAACATCCGGGTGAATACAGATGCGCCTTGAACAACAGTTTTTAATTCTTCATCACTCATGCCCATAACTTGCTCACCATTTATTGGGGTCATTTCCGTACTAATACCGACCTGGCGGCTGATGTTGAGCGCTGTTTCGGAAAAGTCGCCGGTCAATAATTTTACGCTGATCCCGGCGTTAGTAATTTTCTTTAAGACCTCCTTTACATTTTTTTTGGGAGGATCATACAGTGCAATAAGTCCGAGAAAGTTCCAGTTAAATTCATCCTGCAGGGTCGGAAAATTCGATGGTCGATGCACCGCTGCAGCTACTCCTAAAACTCGATAGCCGTTGCTTGCAAAGTCAATAGCATGGCCCATGACCTTCCTGATAGTTTCCGCGCCAAGATTACAAACCCTGAGGATCCTTTCCGCTGCTCCTTTTGCTGCAACAACCGCCCCATGATCGCCGTCGCGGCGATAGACATGCGTCATCATAGGTGGATGACCCCCGAGGGGATACTCATGGATCATCTTATACTTATCATAAGTTTTGTTGGTCACATGTGTTTGATAGGCATTCCAAATAGCCCTTTCCATCGAATCAAACGGATTTGATTCACTTGCAAGGGAAGCAAATAAAAGTAGGTGGTCACTGGCAGGACTCTTATTTTCAATATCAATTAAAGAATCGTTTTCAAAATCATAGATGTTTTTAAGCTGCATTTTATTTTCGGTGATTGTCCCGGTCTTATCAAGACATAACACAGTGACGGATCCCAAATTCTCAATGATCTGCGGCTGCCGTGAAATAATTCCCAGTTTGCTCATCCTATAAGCACCAAGAGCCATAAACGATGAAAAGGCCACGGGTATTTCCTCAGGAAGGGCTGACATGGCAAGCGTAAGGGCAAACAATAAACTTGTTGCGAACTCTCGATAATGATAATAGTTGACAATTAAAATGACAAGAAAGCCAAGTAATCCAAACAGGGCGAGCCGCCTGACAAATTTATTTACCTGCACTTGTAATATGGTTTTTGGATAACTGTAACCCGATACAGCTTTCCCAATTCTTCCAAGCATAGTCATATTTCCAATGGCCTCAACTTTTGCAAAACACTTTCCGCTTTCTACTGTGCAACCCTGGTAAAGGAAATTCAATGTGTCTATACTAGTTTTTGCCACCGGCACTGACTCACCCGTTATCAAAGATTCATTTACAGTAAAATCATTTGACTGGATCACAATAGCATCTGCCGGAATCTTCATTCCCTCTTGGAGCAATATGATATCTCCGGGTACTAAGTCTTCATTACTGATCACTTGTCCTCTTCCGTCTCGTATCACTTTTACTTTTGGTTCTGCATATTGCCTCAAGGCTTCAATCGCATTACTGCTTTTTACATCCTGGTAAATTGAAATGGCCGCGACGATCACCATAGCGATAGCCATCATGATCCCTTCACTGACTTCGCCAAGAAGAAAATAAAGAGCACAGGAAATGATCAGCAAAATGAACATTGGTTCACGAAATACATCAAAAAGAAGCCGATAAATACGATGCTGTCGTTCGTACTGAAGTATATTTTTGCCGTACTTTTTCTGCTGCAATGCAACTTCAGCCTGTGATAAACCGAAAGGCTGATGGATATTTATAGTAGTTCCGGACATTATTTAAAGAGGATCAAATCATCTACTGAACGAATTTGATAGTCGATGCAACCGGGTTCTTATTCATCAACTTTTTGTAAATGTCTTCATAAAAAACCACCCGCCCCGTTTTATCAACATCGACTGGATTGTACCAAACCACCACTGGCATCGTTTGATCTGCTTGCACGGTGATCGGTGCTATCACAAGTATTTTTTTCATTTCTTTCTTTGTAAATGTATCTAGCTAAAGCGGCGTAATCACGGACATAAATCAAACGGTCAGTTGATATATATCAGATGTATGGAAGAGTTTATTCTAATTGAAAAAGCCCCGCCACTCCATGTAGCGGGGCAGTAAGACATACTGTAGGTGTCTTATTTTACAGCAATTTGCTTTGCTGCAGATTTTTTAACCTCTTCCTTCCGGGGTAAAGATATCCTGAGCAATCCGTTCTCATACCTGGCATCGATCTTTTCGCTGTTCACTTCATCCGGCAATGTAAAACTGCGGCTGAAAGAAGAATAGCTATACTCTTTACGGGTATACTTTTTGTCTTTTTCTTCCTTCGTTTCGTCCTTTTCGCAGCTGATGGTCAGCATATTTCCGTCCACATCAATTTTGAAGTCGTCTTTTTTCATGCCGGGCACTGCCAGTGATACATTGTATTCGTCTTTATCTTCAGTAATGTTTACGGCGGGCATTCGGAAGGTGCGATTCCAAAAATTGCTGTCGTTATCAAACCATTCATTCCAGGGTTTGAAGAAATCGTCGAAGAGGGCTGGGAATTTTTCCGATGTTTTTGTTAATGCATATTTACTCATACTATTGGTATTAATGGTTAGACATTTGTTTGACAACCTAAATGTATGCTTTCAAAGAGATGAAAAGGGAGACTATTGTCAGTGGGCTGCATGATACTAATCAGCAGACGGCCCAGTGATTTGAGCAGATTCAATTCGTTCCCGGAAGTCTTCCGCAAAGCCACAGTCGGGGCTGGCCTAATCGAAATCAAATACCTTGTTGACAGCTGTCATTTTTTTCGATGAACGTTAGGTCTTCCTTTGGGAAAAGAAAACTGTATGTTCCAAAAAATGAATTCAGCCGAAATTGAGCAACTGTTGCACCAACAAATGGTCGGTCGCATCGGGTGTCATGCCAACGGGCTTACTTATGTTGTTCCCGTCAGCTATGCATATGATGGCAATAATGTTTATTGTCACACATTTGAGGGAATGAAAATGGACATGATGAGAAAGAACCCGGACGTATGTTTTGAGGTGGACAATACAAAGAACCTCGCGAATTGGCAAAGCGTGATCGCCTGGGGATCATTTGAAGAGGTGGCTAACGGACCCGATCGTAGTGAAGCAATTAAAGTGCTGGGGCAAAGACGGCTGCCCATCATAAATAGTGAAACCATGCACCTGGGATCACAGTGGCCATTCGTTTCTGCAGATGATAGCATTGACGGGATTATCTTTCGGATTCATTTAAGAGAGAAAACGGGGCGGTGTGAAAGAAGCGCTGATCAATCGTTCTTTGCCAGTTAAAGCTACAGATATTGACAAGTAAACACTGAATAGTTTAATTCATTACATATGAACAATTTTGAAGGACACATAAAGGGTGATAAACCCGTGGTCATTGATTTTTATGCAGATTGGTGTCAACCCTGTAAAATGATGGAGCCGGTACTACGCCAGGTAAAGGACAAAACAGGGAACCGCGCAACGATCTTAAAACTGAATATTGAAAAGAGTCCGTATTATTCCCAACTTTACAATATCCACTCTGTTCCCACACTGATCATATTCAAGCAAGGAAATATCTTATGGCGAAAGAATGGAGTAGCCAGTACAGACGAGATCTTACATCATCTTAATTTCCACATCTCCTAAATCTCGTGAAAACTAAGTCAACCCCCAGGTTAAATATTGCGAATTTCTCTTAGCAGCTAAAGAGCAGATTTTTTCCGTCAGTGCCTTTTGTTTCCGAAGAAGTTGTTCATCCAGTTATGCAAGCCTTCAGATGCTTTATCGGCAATATTTCCGGCAATTGTATTTATCGTTGTGTTTACAGTTTCGTGTCTAAAAAAGCTTTTCCAAAAGCTACTTTCTCCATTTTTTTTATGATCATCTTTACAAAACAATGAATTCATCGTCATTGTCCAATAGTTATCCTGTAAATAATCCAGGTTCTTATCGAGAGTGTCCTCGATGTTTCTTGCATCTGATTTTAGCCTGTCGATCTCGGCTTCCAGCGAATCAAGATTATGTATTTTCTTCTTTTTCATATCAAGGTAACTAAATTCTTATTGGAGTTCGATTCATGATTATTTTTCAGTTGAAAGACGAATCATGATCCGAATAACCGAATTGGTGAACAAAGCCTTCCTGAATAGTGCAAGCAGGATGATTATCCCAAGCATAATCAATGCGGTGTATCCAAATCCTTCGACATAACTGCCTGTAAGTCCGGTAAGCCAAAAACCTATAACCAGGCCCATGAAAGTCATTAGAAGGAAGCAAAGAAATAACGAAATGATGACCCAGATTAAATAACCAGCCGATTTGGAGAAAAGACGGATCATGGTCAATTTAAATATTTCGAGCCTGGTGTCTATATAGTTTTTTATAAGTTCTTTATTTTCCTTTACAAAGAATCCCAGGTTTTCTTTTTCTTTCATAAGAAAATATTTAAGACCAAGCTAATCAGAAACCTTACAGCTGGAAATGATTATTATCAACCGGGCCAATGATTGAGGACATTCGCTACTGTTCCAATGTGTCATTATTAATGAGGTTTGACGCAGTCTAATGTATCGGAGTTTAATTCAGCTCTCGGTGATAAACGGATTTGATCGAACAGTCTTTCAACATCCTCCACATGGCATAGCTCTGTGCCACCATTCAACGTGGTCGCAGTGCCGCAAGCGACACCATATTGGACAGAGGTTTCAATATTCTTACCTCTTGATAAGGCAAAAACAATTCCCGCCACCATGCTATCCCCGGCTCCGACGGTGCTTTGGACCTCAACTGCGGGTGGCATGATGGGAATAGTGTCCTCCTTAGTTATGAGCATAGCACCGGCGGCGCCCATCGAAACGACGATAACTTCGCATTTTTTTGTTCCAATAATCCGTTTTGCGTCACAAACTATTTCATTGGCACTAACCGATTCCTTTCCCGCAAGACAAGCTAATTCAGAAATATTGGGTTTGATCAGGTACACACCCATGTCAACTGCATGTTTGAGCATTTCCCCCGATGTGTCCACAATAAGCTTGGCTTCCTTTCTCGCAGCAGCGGCATTAATTTGAGAGAAAACAAGTGGTGAGATCGCAGAAGGCAGACTACCACTGACAACAATGAAATCAAGTTTCTTTAATCGCTCAACACGCTCTAATATCCGCTCTATTTCTTTTTCAGTTAGACTTGTAGCCGGCATTGTAAAACGAAATTGCTTATTGGTCGACGTTTCAAGAACGATAATGTTTTCACGTGTTTCATTTTGTGTTTTGACTGGAATTGCTGCGACTTGTTCTTTTGCGAGCAACTCGTCAAATGCCTGGCCTGTGTATCCACCAGATGGATAGAGCGCAATTACCTTTGCGCCTAGCCGGGTAAGTACCCTTGCTACATTGATCCCACCCCCGCCGGGCTCCATTTTCGGAATGCTGCTTCGAAGCTTCCTCTCGGCAAGGAGTTCAGCTACGGAAAAACTTTTATCAATACAGGGACTAAAAGTAATGGTGAGAATGCTATGCATGAATAGTTTTTTAATTGAAAGATCTCTCAAAAGTATTTTTCAAAATTGCCCTCACCGATGATCGGCCTCATTTTCGTCTTCTTTGACCGTGGTCAGCTTGTTGTCTTTGAACTGCCGCGAAGCTTGGAAATTTTATTTTCCATTTTTTCAGATCTTTCTTTAATTCCTGTTATTGACCCACGCTGCATAATGCAATGAGCCCATTCCATCCACACTTTGTCAACGATTTGATCCCAAAATGTTTTCCTGGAATTGTATCTCATTCTTGTAATGAGTCGCGATTGACTTGTATTTATAGAATCAATATAATAACCCATTGTCCATGTTGAGTCGCTGGTGATCTTGTACACAAAAGCCTCATTCGGAATAAGCGTAACAACGACCCATCCGGGCATTTGTTTTTTTAAGGCCGCGGAGCAAACTGGTTCGATATCTCCCTCTCTTGTGTTTTGCCATTCCGGGTGAATTGTATTCGCATTATGCAGCTTACAACCAAACAT
>DASYSW010000167.1:0-3965 GCA_036002905.1 Chitinophagaceae bacterium | reverse complement strand
TCCACTGTAATATTGGAAACACTTATTGCGTTGGTGGAGGCTGAACTGACAGAATCAAGGATCGATTTATCAATCCCCTTTTCCTGCAGCAGTTTGTCTTCTAAAGCTTTGTTTAGTTGATGTTCAATTGCATCTTTCGACTCAATGGCAATTTGTTTACGTGACACGATCGTATATGTCTTGCTGGAGGATGAATCACGGTTTGGTCGCAAGAAGCCGTTGTATCCCTTGTCACTAAAGTTGGATTGATCGGCAGAAGGATCAAACACAAACAAAACAGAAGATGTATCACTTTTTAATGATGATTTGAGAAAACTGTCGTTTGGTACCGCAATTTTTACCACCTCTTTTGATTTAACAGCGAGGTAGACCGAACCAACGATAAACAGGATCATTACCAGGGGAAAAAGAAAAGTAGAAAGTATAAAAGCCCTTCTTCTTACCCTTGTCAGATATTCTCTTTTTATAATGATCAACGTCTTATTCATGATAAAAAAATTATGTAGTTGAGCCTAGGGTTCCTGGCGTAGAAACTGTCTCGAAACAGATGTGCCTTCGACCAGTTTAATAAAAATGTCATTTAGTGAAGGAAGAATTTCATTGAACGAGTGGACGTCTGCATTTTGCTGAATAAAATATTTCAATACATCAGTGGGTCTATTCCCCTCTTTGATCTTTACAATATAAGACTGATCTTTTTTGCCGATGACTTCAAAGATTGTATTTCCATTTAAAGAGGGTGTGTTATCAAGACCGATACTAAAAAGATTTTCTTTGAAATCCTGCTTCACTTTTTTAACAGACCCATCAAGTATTTTTTTGCCTTTGTTGATAAGGACGATGTGATCGCAGATCTCTTCGACCTGCTCCATTCTATGTGTACTAAAAATAATTGTGCAGCCTTTCTGGGATAGTTTATAGATTTCTTCTTTGATAATATTACTATTTACCGGGTCAAGACCGCTGAAAGGCTCATCGAGAATGATCAGCTTTGGTTCGTGCAACACCGTGGTTACAAATTGCAATTTTTGCGACATGCCTTTAGAAAGGTCCTCTACTTTTTTATTCCACCAGCTCTGCATTTCAAGTTTTACAAACCATTCTTTGATCTTCGCCATTGCTTCGCTTCGGCTCAAACCTTTTAATTGTGCGAGATATAAAGCCTGCTCTCCGATTTTCATTTTTTTATAAAGACCCCTTTCCTCGGGCATATAGCCGATATTGATGATATCACTGACCGGGTCAAATTTTTTCCCATCAAAAATGATCTCCCCTTCATCAGGAAAAAAAATCCCGGTGATCATTCTTATCAACGTGGTTTTCCCTGCACCATTGGGCCCTAATAATCCAAAGATGCTCCCTCTTTCGATAGAGAGGCTGATATCATCAACGGCTTTCTGAGTGGCAAAATACTTTTTTAGGTTTCTCAACTCTGAAATGGCCATAATACAATTTTATTGAAGGTCAAATATAAAAACATTCAACGGTCATAGTGTTTTGCGATCCCCAAATTAGGTGCGACTGGGGAAAAGCAAGGATGTATTTCGCCCATGGCCAAATTTTACGGTTGAACAAACCACGATTTGATACAAATGGAAATAAAATAATATAGAGTTAAACTTATCTCTCTATTTTTGGCGCATTCAATTAACTATTCCGGAACATGAGAAGTATTAAAAAAATTGCCTTTTTCGGCTGCCTTTTTCTTTTACCTGTTTTCTCGTTTGGCTGGGGAGTCCTGGGTCATCGTATAGTGGGGCAAATTGCTGAGAGTTATTTAACACCCAAGGCCAAAATACAAGTTCAAAAGATTCTCGGCAACGAATCCATTGCTCTCGTAAGTACCTGGGCCGATTTTATAAAATCAGATTCCGAGTATCAATATATCTACAACTGGCACTTTATTAATCGGGATTCGGGCTTGACAAAAGCGCAATTACAGGACTACCTAAAAAAAGATACAGCAGCCGATCTCTTCACCAAGACGAATTTTCTTGTCAGGGAATTAAAAAATAAACACCTGTCGATGGATAGGAAGCGTATGTATCTAAAGCTGCTCATCCATTTTGTTGGAGATATTCATCAACCATTTCATGTAGGACGTCGTGAGGATCTCGGAGGGAACAAAATAAAACTAACCTGGTTTTCGACACCTACAAACCTGCATGCCCTGTGGGACGACCAGCTCATTAATTTCCAGCAGCTCAGTTATACCGAATATTCAACCGCTATTAATCATACCACTTCGAAGCAAAGACTCGCCTGGCAGAAGCAACCAATAAGCGAGTGGTTCATCGAATCACTTCAAATTGCCGAACGCTTATACAGCGAGGTAACGCCTGATCAAAAGTTAAGTTATCGCTACAATTATGACAACATCCAAATTCTTAATGAGAGATTACTGAAAGCAGGAGTTCGCCTGGCTGGTGTGTTAAATGAATTATTTGGCCAATGACTTATTCAGGAGTGCAGAAATTTGATTGGCCACCCGCTCCCCGTCCATTGCTGCGCTGACGATACCACCGGCATAGCCCGCGCCCTCTCCGCAAGGATATAAATTTTTGATCTGTATATGCTGCAGGCTTTCGGGATCCCGGGGGATACGAACAGGGGAAGAAGTTCTCGATTCGGTGGCCACAATGATCGCATCATTTGTGAAATAACCCTTCATCTTTTTCCCAAACTCCCGAAATGCCTGTTGAAGTTTTTTATAAATAAATGATGGCAATACTTCCGTTAAAGAATTACTAACAACGCCCGGCAGATATGAACAAATGGGTAAGGATGAAGAAACTTTATTTTCACAGAAATCAATTAGTCGCTGAGCTGGAGCTACAAATTTTCCACCGCCCGCATTAAAAGCCTTTCTCTCTACATATTGTTGGAAATACATCATCCCCAGCGAAGAACTGAGAACATTACCGGGCCCATCATTAATTTTTTTATAATCATTTAAATCCTTTATCTCGCGATTCCCAATTTGTACAACTATTCCGCTGTTTGCAAAGGGATTATTCCGTTTAGAAGGTGACCAGCCATTTACAACCAGTTCTCCATGGTTGGTTGAGGCGGGCGCAATGACTCCACCTGGGCACATGCAGAATGAAAATACTCCCGTCTCTCCAACTTGTTGAACCAGGCTATATGAAGCAGGCGGTAGATAAGGGTCACATAACTCCTTGGCGCCATGATATTGGATACTATTGATCAGTTCCTGGGGATGTTCCACACGTACACCAAGGGCAAAAGGTTTTGAGTCAATGCTGATCTTTTTATCGTCCAGAAGATGAAAGATGTCTCGTGCAGAATGACCGGTGGCAAGAACAATAGCCTCAGCGACAAAGCTATTCCCATCGGACGTTTTCACGGAAATGATTTTCCTTTCGTTGATCGCCAGGTCAATCACTTTTTTCTCAAATAAAAATTCGCCTCCCGCTTCAATAATTTGTTTTCTTATCGCAGTGATAATGTGCGGCAGCTTATTGGTCCCGATGTGTGGATGTGATTCGTAGAGTATGTTTTCTTCGGCACCAAACCGAACGAACAAATTCAAAATGCGATCTACGTCGCCACGCTTGGTGCTCCTGGTATATAATTTACCATCGCTGTAAGTGCCGGCTCCTCCCTCGCCAAAACAATAATTGCTTTCGGGATTGATGAGACCCTCTTTATTCAGTAAAGCGAGATCACGCCTTCGTGCTCTTACGTCCTTTCCTCTTTCCAGGACGATCGGTTTTACTCCCGCCTCGATCAGCCGGAGCGCTGCAAACAAACCAGCAGGACCGGCACCGATAATGACCACCTGTGAATCCGCATGATGCACATTCTGATATTCCACGGGCCCCAGGATTCGTTTTTGCCACGGTTCATTTATAAAGGCGAGGAGCGAAACATTGACCCATGGCTGTTTTCCGCGTGCATCAATAGATTTTTTTTGAACAGTATACCCACTAACGGATGTTGGT
>DASYSW010000166.1:0-4468 GCA_036002905.1 Chitinophagaceae bacterium | reverse complement strand
CTTCATTGCCATTCTTGCTATGAATGCAGACAGAAATGCGACAGAGCCTAAGACCAGGAGATGAAAATCTTCGTTGAACCTGATTGTAGAAATTATGGCAGCAGTCAGAAAAACAACCCAAATCGAGACATAATAAATCTTGCCATATCTCGTATGTCGTCCGCGTTTCTTATCTGCAAACATCGCCAGTAATCCAAAAAAAGCGCACGTCATTCCCGCTAGCACATGTATCGAAAGGATAACCAAAAAAACCAGGTTGTCCGATGGTATTTCAAACCCCTGGAAAACGAATGGATCACCTTCAAACATATCTTTAATTTGAAAACAATCAATTCAATCTACTCAAACCCATTTACCCTTTACAGAATGGTCGATCCCCAAAAACTTCCGACGACAAAGTTAAACTTCAAAATGTTTTCCGCTGTTTGCCGCATCAATTACCACTGAAGCCGGTATTGATCACAAATTCTCTTTTGCTTCTGCGAATATGCCAGAAATTAGAAGTGGAAAAAGATTGTTGATTACACCTGTAGTTGTTTACCACTTGTTGGCCATCTTTCTGGTAGACCGTTTTGCAATAGTCAATAATGCGCGCATCGTTTGACTGGCTTTGATTGTTAATGTTGTTCATGATTTAAATTTTTAGTTGTTATAATATTGATTGATGAATTAATTGCAACAATCAGGGCCACAACAGGACTTTTTTTCCTCCGCTGGCTTTTCTGCATACACCGTGATACTTTTGATACCAGTGCCTGATTGTTTGAAAACTGCCAATTGTTCTGCCGAGAGATACTGTTTTAAAATATCATCGGGAACGGTGATTGGTTTATCTTTTTGAACCGTGATATTTTTAAAGCCATTTGCCTCAATCAACTCTAAGTATGCCTTTTTTTGAGCTGCCCCTGCAACACATCCTGCATACATTTCAGCAGCCTCTTTTATTTCTCCTGGTAATTCGCCCTCTAAGACAATGTCAGAAATAGAAAAGTGCCCTCCTGGTTTCAACACGCGATAGATCTCTTTTATTACTCCATCCTTATTCGGAACAAGATTGAGTACACAGTTGCTTACGATCACATTAGCTGTATTTGATGTGACAGGCATGTGTTCAATATCACCCTGCCGGAATTCAACATTGTTAAAGCCTCGCACCTCGGCGTTTTGTCTTGCTCGTTCGACCATAGCCGGCGTAAAGTCGATACCGATGACCTTTCCCGTCTCTCCTGTTTCGTGCCTGGCGATGAATGCATCATTGCCAGCACCGCTCCCAAGATCGATGACGACGTCTCCCGCCTTTATTTTGGCAAATTGTGTTGGCAGGCCGCAACCTAAGCCCAGGTCTGCGTCGGGATTGTAACCTTCCAGGCTTGTATAATCGTCCGCCATGATGTTATAGACTTCTGAGCTGCAACAACCGGAGCCACAACATGAGCTTTGGTTTTGTTCTTTGTCCTGCAAGGCGATCTCGCCATACTTCTGCCTTACCAGTTCTTTTACATTGTCATGTGTTTCCATTGTATTTGTTTTTTTTGTTTATCGTAATATACCGATGGGTATAAGCAAAAAAATTTCAGGAACAGTTGCTGCCACATTTATAAGTATCAAACAGCTGGTTTAACCATGATTGAGCCATCTTCCATTCTTTTTCGTCAATACAATAACAAACTTTTGCGCCTTCTATTTCACCTTTGATCAGACCGGCATCCTTCAATTCCCTTAAGTGTTGCGAAACGGTGCTTTGGGATAGGGGCAGTTCCTCAACAATATCCCCGCACATGCAAGCCTGTTTCCTGGAAAGGAACTGGAGTATGGCCACTCTTGCCGGATGAGCCAATGCTTTTGCATATTTGGCTAACCTGTTCTCTCTTGCCGTAAACTCATATGACTTTGTTGCTCCCATAATAAATCAATCGCAATATTACGATAAATAAATTAATGCCCAAAATTTTTTTTATTTTCAACGGCCACACCCTTCTTTTACAGGAAACCGGCATGATGCCTGATGAAATTCAGGCACTCAACGAACTGGAATAGACTCAACAATTATTTAGCGTCAGCCACTTGCTGATAAAATAACCCTTGCGGACCATATTTAGTGCTTAAGAGGGTTTCGATTTCCTGTATGTAACCCTGCATGAGTTTGCTGAACTAACCGTGGTTCTGTATTCGTTCACCACACTGTTCATCTCGCCTGATCAGTTTTTCTCCAGATTATCGCCATTACTGAAGTACAGAAAATTTACTTCGTGCGTTGCATGGTACAACGTTTGTTGTTGTTTCCTTGATTTCATATCCATAGCCCTTCTTCAGCCAAGTGACTCTACAATTGGAAGAGAGATCCATTTAATAATACTATAAATAGATTATGAAACTCCATGCACGTAAAACTGTGGTCGTTACGGCCTCTATCGTCCTTTTTGCTATTTCAACGCAATTTATTCAATGCAAGACAACGAAAGCTGATACAAGGAACAATGCGGATATGTCCGGCGACCCGAACGATTTCAATGACGCCATTGAAAAAAACATGAAAGAAATGTTCGACAAGGGAAAAGCTGTATTTCGCTTCGAAACTTTTGGTGATGAGGTCTTTTGGACCGACCAATTGCAACTGCAAAGAGCTATTGCGGATTCAAAGCATGGGGGAATTGGCAAAGGCATAACTCCAAAAGAAGCGTTGGATGCGGGTTTAAAAGTTGATCTTGCCGTCTTGCCAAAATTTTTGAGAAGAAAAATTAAACAGGGAAAATTTTTAGATGATCCCTGGGTTACTCTTCAGCTAATAAAAATAAATGCGGTACTTGGGGTTGTGGGTAAGTTTGATGGAGCGGGTAATTTGAAATCCATTGGCCTCACATGCGCGTCTTGCCATTCAACAGCAAGTGATACTTCAGGAATCGGAAAAAGATTAGATGGCTGGCCTAACAGGGATTTGAATGTGGGAGCAATTATCTCGATGGCTCCGAATCTTGATCCGATTGCAAAACTGCTAAAGACAGATACTGCAACCGTAAAAAAGGTTCTGGCAAGTTGGGGTCCTGGCAAGTTTGATGCAGAACTTAATCTCGATGGCAAAGCGTTTCGACCGGATGGAAAACCTGCGGCTACTCTGATCCCCGAGGCATTCGGACACGCTGGTCATAACCTTCACACATGGACCGGTGGATGGGGGAACGTCACATACTGGAATGCCTACGTTGCAAACCTGGAATTATCAGGCCAGGGGCAATTTTATGACCCAAGATTAATGAACAAAGACCAATACCCTATTGCGGCTGCGGCCGGATTTGGCAATAAACGAAGTGATACAGATTATGTAAGTGATAAGCTTGCAGCACTGCAGTTTTATCAATTGTGCATTCCGCCACCACGACCACCCAGCGGATCGTATAGCGAAGAAGCTGCGGCGAGAGGACAGACTTTATTCAATGGAAAGGCCAAATGTGCCACGTGTCATGTACCTCCGCTTTTTGCTGAGCCGGGTTGGAGTACACACAAAGCCGACGAAATCTGTGTTGATGATTTTCAATCCAGTCGTTCACCCGATAAGTCTTATGTTACACAGGGCCTGCGAGGATTATGGGCACATTCAAAAGGAGGATTTTATCACGATGGCCGCTTTGCCACGTTACTTGACGTTGTAAATCATTATGACTCCTGTAAAAAACTGAGCCTGTCGTCAAGCGACAAAAACGATCTTGTCGAGTATCTAAAATCTTTATAGATATTCGCGCATGAACTAATCAGCGTCCAATGCCAGGGATTAATTTTATTCAGTTTCTTGTTCAGCTTTCCAGTTAATGTTACTTTCTGCGATAGCTGAAAGATTTTGATCCGTTTGTTTTTCTTCTTCCAAAGTTTGGGAAAGAATTTCCGCTGCTTCGTCTTGTCCCATTACAATCGCCAATTGTCTAAGGCTTCCATATGCAGCAATTTCATAATGCTCTACCTTTTGCGCGGAAACGATGATACCAGCATCTCTTGTCATAGTGCCCTCTTCTGTTTCTTCAACCGCTGCTTCACCTTCTTTGACAAGTCCTTCCATGGCTTCACATTTCTTAGCCTGCGGCTTTTTCCCAATTATTTCAAACACCTGTTCAAGCCTGGTTACATGTTCTTCTGTTTGCGCAATATGTTCCCCAATTGCAGTCTGTAATTCCTCGGTAGTAGCGGCTTTCTGCATTTTTGGAAGAGCCTTCGTCAAATGTTTTTCAGCCCAATAAATATCTTTCAGAGAGTCTTCAAAAAATTTTTGTAACTGTTTATTACTTGCACTCGCTGTCACTGCTTGGCCGTTTCCTTTTTCGGAATTGCGGCTTCGGGTTTTTGTTTTTGCCATAAAATTTTTTTTAGATTATTGTTCCGAAAAAAATTACAAAGCATATGCCACGTACTATGGTATGCCATTTGAAACACGCTATACAATTTTCTTCATCTTGTCTATAAAGAGTAATGATGAATATTT
>DASYSW010000165.1:0-6207 GCA_036002905.1 Chitinophagaceae bacterium | reverse complement strand
TTGTAACATAAAGAAGGTTCACTGCAAATTTATTGATGAAATATCAGATTGGCCGACGATTTTTTTCATGACTTGAAAAGCAAAATCCCCGGTAACGGGGATTTTGAAAGGAAAGGAATGGCTAATGGTTGATAAAGGGCCCGTGAAAAGGACGGTAAATACTGTATTAATGTTTGGTATTTGAAGCCAAAGGTTCACCCATCTTCGACTGGTCTTTGATCTTGTTCCTCTTACTATATGATACATCGCCAGTGCCGTCCATTTTAAGAATAAGTTCGTTCTTACCGTTATTCAGAACTGCATAGAAACTAATGCCATTGTCCACAGCGTCAAACTGGTACAGTTGGTTCAGGTCAAAATTGCTATAGTTGCTTCTTATTTTTTCTTGTGCAGTAACCGGTAAAAGATCAATGCCTATATAGCGACCAACACCTTTGAATTCTCCTTCGGTGGTGAAGTAAGCATCCCTGTAACCCTGTCCCTGGGTGAAGGTTGCGACGTAAGAATCCTGGATTGGTACCCATCTTGCAACTGAAGCATTTTTGAAATGTTCGTCAAATGCCCGTTGTACATCAGAAGGAACATCCATTTTCTGGGCATGGCTGCTAACAGCAATCAGCAAACAGTAAATAAGTACTGCGCCGGAGAATAAAATCTTTTTCATTTTTTTAAGTTTTTAAGTTTAATGGTAATAAATGGTTGAAGTTTTCCGGGTGGTTTAAAATTCAACTGTTTCAGAGACGGATCAGAAATTTATTTGGCGCCGCGATCAAAAATCTAAATCGTTTAAATAGTAGTCGCAGCGACGAATCAAAAAGGAAACAGTTCTCTACCATTTTAATTGGTTTTATGGTGTAATAAATTTCCAGCTCCCGTTTAAATAAAGGTGACCTGCAGCGGACACAACAAGACCAGTATTTTATTTTACCTTTTGTTTTGTTATCTTAGAATGAAGAATCACTCGTGAACCTTTTTAATAAACCAACTCTAACAACCGATGAGCGGGAAATAATTGACAGCATTACTCAAAACGGAGCCGGAAGAAAGAAGGGAGAGGAGCGTCTTTTTAACCGCTACGCTTACTTTATAAAGGAGGCTATCTATAAATATTCCTTGTCGGAAGAAGACGCCTTTGATCTTTACAGCGATACAATTATATCTGCAATAGAAAAAATAGCCAGTGGTTCTTTCCAGGGCCGGTCCTCTCTAAAAACCTGGCTTTACAGCATTTTCCATAATAAATATGTTGACCTTCTGCGGAAAAAGACGACAAATAAGAGCAGCATCCATCATACCTTATCGATTTCCGATCTGCTTTTGCAGGTTTCTGATCAGTCGAAAACCATTGTTCAGAAGCTGGTTGATAAGACAGATTGGCACATCCTGAGAGAAAGGTTGGTCCAGGTGGGAGAGAGCTGCAGGCAAATGCTACTCCTCTGGGCCGATGGGTACAGCGATAAAGATATCGCCGGGTTAATGGAATACAAAACATCTGATGTAGTTAAAACGAGTCGATTAAGGTGCCTTGAAAAATTGAAACAATTGTATCGGAAAACTTAACCTGAAAAATGGAAGATAATCTTGAATATATAGATGCCTATTTTCAGCAAATGCTTAATCCTGAAGAAATAAGACGGTTCGAGCAAAAGATTGCGGATGATCCTGAGTTTGCGGACGAAGTCGCATTTTATTTAGCCGCGAAACAGAGTTCAAAAGCTGAGGCCGACCAGGAAAAGAAAGAAAGATTTCGGGAGTTGCTATCGCAACAGCCACCTGTTATAAATATTGATGGGCAGAGACACACACGACGGATCTGGATTTACAGGGTGTCTGCGGCGGCAGCTGTCATTGTGTGTTTATTGCTTGCATGGTATTTCTTTATTGGTAATTCAGCTTCGCCTCGCGAAATGGCAGAAAAATACATGGATGAAAATTTTAAGACCCTGTCAGTTAAGATGGCGACGAACAAAGACAGCATCGAGGAGGGCAAGCGTCTATACAATGCCGGTCAGTACGATGCTGCAATAAAACAATTTGAATCCATTGAACAGAGCGGCGCAGGAAATTATCAAATAAAAAATTATTTGGGAATAGTTTATCTTAGGTTAGGCAATTACGAGAAAGCCCTTCAATATTTCCAGGCATTCGAACACGACACCCTCTACTACAACCCATCCGTATTTTACCAGGCCCTCACTCTATTGAAGCGCAATCTGCCCGGTGATAAACAAAAAGCAAAAGAATTACTGCAGCGAGTAGTGAATAATGATCTGGACGAAAAAGAATCTGCCCAGAAGATGTTGAAGAAATGGTGATTCTCCACCTCAAAATAAATTTTATGTCACCGAAATGGTTTTCCTTAACAAGCCTTTTAAAGACTTTTACAGTCACAATTGTTTTGATAGGTTTGATAAACTTCTCTTGCAAAAAATTCCCAGGAAAATTAGAGGGAGATCCTCTTAGAAACGCCATTAAGGGAATGGATACTACTCAGAATCTATGGGCCTCCTGGAATGTTTTATTAAAGCCCGGAACGGGTTATGATGCCCGGTCAGCTACTGTACTTTCAATTGAAAATTACCTGAGGAATGAATTCTATCGAATATTCCCTTACAATTTTACAATCCGATTTCAAGTTTTTTATTGTCCCTGCGATTCTCTACTATATAATATCGGTGCCAAGGGGATAGATGGATCGGGTCAATCTGTTACAACGCCCCCGCCCCCACCTCCTCCCGGCGGGAGTGGAGATGCATTATTTGTTAGCAATAATAACCAGGTCATTGAGCCTAAGGATAGCATCCCCATCAGGGATACCAGCTTCAAGATGATTTTATCCGATCCGGTAAGACAAACGGAAATTGACACCCAAATCTTAACAATTATTGATACGGGTTTAGATCCCCGGTATTTTTCTTCGGAGATCAGGCACTTGATTTGGGCAGGTGATGGTTCAAGTACCATTTATAATGTCGTAGATCCAATGAGTAATTCATATTTTGATGATCATCCAGAAAAACATGGAACTATTGTAACCGCGGTCGCTTTAAAGGCTTTGAAGGATCAAAATGTTTCATTTGGTTCGCCAATAAATCATCTGTCGCAACTAATGATCTTAAAAGCCCTTGACAGTAAAAAACAGGGATCCACATTTTCCGTTAGTTGCGCCTTAAGTTACGCCGTCCAGCGTCATGCGGCCATGATAAATGCCAGCCTCGGGTATTATGAAACGCACGGCGACGTGGATTCTGTTCTCCGGCACTATGTCAGTTTATGCAACACTCGAGACAAACCGATAACAATAATTGCTGCTGCCGGCAACGTTCCACCCCCACCTCCTTACACACCTGGAATAATCTGTTACCCGGGAACATCAAATTTGAATGCACACAGGATGTTTTATCCCGCATGTTTTAGCACCGACTTTAACAATCTTTTCTCCGTGACGACCTTAACTAACACGCACGCGTCCTGCTTTTATCAAAATTACTCCGAGCAATATGTTTCGATTGGGGTAATTCAGACGGGGCACGCTGGATGCTGCTATTTTTCTGTTCCATTTGCCGAGGCAAACGGATCGTCCTTCGCTACTCCGGTAATTGCGGGGACCGGACTCAGTTATGTATTGAATGGACAGACGGTAAATAACTATATGAGTTCTGTAACTAGGGAAAGCGCTTTACCGCTTGTCACCAAGGAGGGTAAATATTTCAACTACACATCAAATTGAAGACTGTTGCATTAATAGTTATTATCTGCATAACGTTTAAGTTCAGCTTGTCAGGGCAATGCCCTGACAAGCAATTTTTATGGCATCGCATCATTTATTTGAGAGATTCAACCACGGTCCTACCAAAGGAACAGCTGGCCGAACTTCTTCGATATCTTGAAGAAATGAAAAATTGCCCCTATCAAAATGATTCCACCCATGCCCTCCTTTTACAGAGAACCGGTTGGTTATTTTCAACGCAAAAGGAATTTATAAAGGCGATCAATCTTACCAGGGAATCCATTGGCTTAATATATAACAACCTTAGCAAGACCTCTGTAAATTATTATCATGTTATAAAATCGTATAACAACTTACGCATCTTTTATGATTCTATTGGGCAGTTTAGGTTAGCGGAACAAGCTATGGACAGCTGTATTGCGATAGGTTTAAAACTTCATCGGGGCTATGAATACTCATTGACACTACTGCCTGGGAGGACCTACAGCTACCTAGAGTCAGGTGACTATTATAAGTGCATTCAATTTTCCAACCTTGGAGAAATTCTAAGTAGGAGCGAAGCTGCTTACAGTCACTTTTTGTATTACTATATAATTTGGAAAATCAACTCATTCATTTTACTAAACAAATTTAATGAAGCAGAAGAGTTATTAAAAAATACAATCACAGAATACCTCCAATCAAAAGATAAAGTTTTTCTCGGTGTGTTCTATGGTCTCCTTGCCAGAATAAGCGAGGAAAAAGGAGACGAGAAAAATGCATTGGCGTATTTAGATAAATGTATCCACTTTAATGGCTTGGCAAAAAATCAAAATGGTTGCGCCGAAGCATTAAATAATATTGGGTATAATTTATATTATAAACGGTTAAAAAAATATGACGCAGCTCTTAAATATTATAACAGGGCATTACCCTATGCAGGGACACCTGAAGCGCTAAATATTTACGACAACATCGCCAATATCTACGTTGCCAGGGGGATGTTTGATTCTGCATTTTATTTTTTTCAAAGGGCTTTCGATCAATTAAGGCCCGGCATCAATGATAGAGAACTTTTGAATCACGCCGGACAATACTTCACGGACAATTTTACTGAATATATCGCAAATCTATTACTGGATAAGTGCGACGCATACCTGGTTTTTTATGGGAAGAACGAGGAAGAGAAAAATCTCAAACAAGCAATTGCTAGTTATAAAGTTATTGATAAGATTTTTGATACGGTTAGGTATACTCAAAGCGAAATTCAATCAAAATTATTTTGGCGAAATAGCATTCGACGTTTATACGAGAATGCGATCGCTGCCTGTTATTTACAACATAATATCGCGGACGCCCTCTATTTTTTTGAAAAAAGCCGGGCGGTCCTCCTCCAGGATCAGCTCAATGAACAGCACTGGGCAGGCGAGAACGACATCCTGAAGCAAACGCAGATAAAAAGGAAGATTCAGCAGCTCGAGAGGCAATTGGATGAAGCAAACAAATCTGGGGTGCAATCTTCCGAATTACAGGCTGAGCTTTTCACTAGTAAACAGGAACTTAGTCAAACAGGAGAAGTCATTAGAACCGGCAACCCATTCTACTATCAAAATTTCATCGATAAAAACTTCATTGGAGTTAAGGATGTTCAAGGAAGCATATTAAAAGATCACCAGGCATTGGTCGAACTATTTTCCGGAGATAGCGCAGTATATATTCTGGTTATTACACACCAACAATTTTATCTAAAAAAAATTAATAAACCGGATTTTGATCGTTTATCCGATGCCTATCTAAATTTCGTTTCAAATCCCGAGTTACTCAACAGGAATTTTAACGCCTTTGAAAATCTTTCGCTCCAGTTGTACCAGCTGATATTTCAGGATATTAGTCTACCAAAAGGCCGGATTATAATTTCTCCTGATGGCAAATATTTTCCTTTTGAAGCATTGATAACAAATATTAAGCCCTTGTCGTATTTTCTGGACGATCATGCAGTCAGCTATACGTATTCGGGCCGTTACCTATTGAATCAGTTCACTCCGAAGGCAGTTTCCAACTCCAACATATTTATGGGGATCGCTCCCGTCCACTATACCAATGGCTTCTCCGCTTTATTGGGAAGTGATGAGTCATTGCGGGAGGTTCAAAGTTATTTTAGCGATCCTGTAAATCTAACGGGAAGCGATGCCTCAAGAAATAATTTTTTAAAGCAATACTATAAGTACAAGATCATTCAATTGTATACGCATGCCACTGACAATGGTTATTCAGGTGAGCCGATGATCTATTTTTCAGACTCGGCCCTGCTTCTTTCAGATCTTTTTTATGAAACCAAACCAGTGACAAGTTTGATCGTCCTTTCTGCCTGCGAAACGGCACAGGGAAAGCTGTACACTGGAGAAGGCATTTTTAGCTTTAGCCGACAGTTTGCGGCGCTGGGAATTCCTTCATCTGTTTCCAATCTATGGCAGGCTAATGATCAATCAACTTATAAG
>DASYSW010000164.1:0-4345 GCA_036002905.1 Chitinophagaceae bacterium | reverse complement strand
GCGCTCTTCAACAGAGTTCGGCTAAGTATGCCATGTTGCTGATGGATATACAAATGCCGGAGATGGATGGTTATACGGCCACTGAAAAAATCAGGCACGACTTGAGTCTGCAAATACCCATTATTGCAATGACAGCACATGCACTGGCCGGGGAAAAAGAAAAATGCCTGGGTGCTGGCATGGATGATTATATTTCAAAACCGCTCAATGAAGAAGAATTATACAAACTGATCAATAAATATGCCCGCGGCAACTTAGTTAATGATACCTCGGTAATTGACCTGGAATACCTTAAAACACTTTCGAAAGGCGATGAAATTTTCGAAAAAAATATGATCCGCTCATTTTCTTTACAAATGCCAGAGGAATTAAGCAGACTGAAATCGTCCATCCTTGATAAGGACTATGAGCAGATTGGCTCCATCGCTCACAACATGAAATCCACCCTCTCTTTTATGGGTTTAAACCAATTAACCCCCCTGCTACAGCAGATCGAGCAAGAGTGCAAAACGCAAAATGGAATTACCCGCATAAGCGATAATTTTACCCTGATAAATGCAACCTGCCAGCTCGCCATCACAGAAGCCAAAGAACTGATCTCATAATGTTAGATTTTTACTAATTCATTACCTGGTATTATAACTGGAATATTTCTTGAATATTTTTGCGGTCTCAAATGAACAAGGAAAAACAGGTTTTTCAGGCATCGTCTCCATTGAGATGGAAAACTTTTCAGTGGCTGAGCAGGCTTATGATTTTTTTTCTTGTGTTACTGGTCCCGGTAGTATGGATAGCGTGGAAGATCGATATCAAACCTCAACTTCCATTGTTTTCTCAGTCGCATAAAAAAAGTCGGGAAATCATCCCACGCGAGTCCACCAAAAGGGAGGCAGCCAGGTACAAAGGCTTTGGTGCGTTCTTGAAGGCTAAACAGCATAACGACTCGGTGATAGTGGCTGAAAAAAAATTGGCGGCGTTAAAAAAGAAAACCAAGACAGAAAAAATACGGGCGGGATTTTATGTGGACTGGGACCCGCAGGCCTGGTTTTCATTACAAGCTCACATTAACGATCTCAATACCGTAATCCCGGAATGGTTCTCTATTGATTCTTCAACTGGTAAAATAATTACACAGATCAACTCAGATACCGCTGCTTATAACCTGATGAAGAAACACAACGTGAAGATATTACCGATACTTTCCAATACGGACGCCTCTAGAAGCGGGAACTTTAGCGGCGAATTGTTAGATAATGTTCTTCGTAATGACGCAAAAAAAGAGCAATTAATCAATGACATAGTAAGGTATTTGCAACAATACAAGCTGCAGGGTATTAACCTGGATTTTGAAGAATTGAAAGAAAGCAGTATTGAGCCGATGAACGGCTTCGTGAAAGAATTATCTGAAAAACTTCATAGCCTGGGTATGTTGGTTACCCAGGACGTGATGCCGAATGACGAAGACTTCAATGTAAAAGAATTAGCCAAATATGAGGACTATATTTTTTTGATGGCGTATGACCAGCATTGGGACGAGAGTGTGCCTGGTCCTGTGAGCGATCAGAAGTGGATCGAAAAAGTTACGGACGAAATTGCAAGAAAAATAACTCCGTCTAAGATGGTCCTGGCAATAGGAGGTTTTGGTTATGACTGGCCTGACGGAGAAGATGCCGAAAGCGTCACTTACCAGCAGGCGATGTCGACTGCCAGGAGATTTAATGCTCCTGTCGATTTTGATAACGACTCTTACAATTGCTCCTTTAGCTATACCGACAATGATAGCGTTGATCATAAGGTATTTTTTGTCGATGCAGGTGGGAATTTCAACGCGATGCGGTTTGCTGATCAGTACGGCACCGGGGGAACCGCGCTTTGGCGTCTTGGCTCTGAAGATGAGCGTATCTGGAAGTTTTATAACCGGGATCTGTCCGACGAAGCATTGGCCAAACAGCCTTTTAATTTTACGTCTCTTAGTACTCTCGATATTATGACAGAGAAACCCGATTACTACACCCAGGAAGGCGAGGTGCTTGACGTTGTTTCTAATCCGCAAAGGGGCATCATAGACATTGAAAAAGATTCGACCGATAATTTAGTGAGCGAAGAAACCTATCGGCAATTGCCCACCCGTTATGTTTTACGACGCTTTGGAAAAGTTTTGAAAGAAGATACCCTCCGTAAAAATGTAAAGGTCACCAGGACACAGTTTGGAAAAACAATAACGAAAGATTCCGTTGTCGAGGACATCAAAGTAACAAAGAGAGTAGTTCTCACTTTTGATGACGGTCCTGATCCCGATTATACTCCTCGTATTCTCGATATTCTTACAAAGGAAAAAGTGCCGGCTGCTTTTTTTGTAGTGGGAATAAATGCCGAAAATCACTTGCCTCTTTTAAAAAGGATATACCGTGAAGGATTTGAAATCGGAAATCATTCATTCACCCACCCCAATATGGCGACAGTAAGTGCTGAAAGGGCCGAAACAGAAATGGAGGCTACCCGCTTACTGATCGAGGCAGCAACCGGGAGAAGCACTATTCTTTTCCGGGCGCCCTATAATGCCGACGCTGAACCCTCAACGCTGGTCGAATTAAAACCAGTGGAAAGAGGCAAGCAAGATGGGTATTATACTGTCGGTGAAAGCATCGATCCGGAAGATTGGAATCTTGAAAGCGGGGTCAATGCAGATAGCATCTATGACAGGATAGTAAGAAGATATGAAGCCGACAGCACAAAGGGGATCATTCTTCTTCATGATGCCGGGGGAAATCGAGAGGCAACTGTTCAAGCCCTCCCGCGCATTATTCAATACTTCAAATCACACGACGTAAAATTCGCCACTATAAGTGAGATATTGAATTTGCCAAAGGATGCGATCATGCCGCCCGTGCACACAGATATGGTAAAATTCAGTGGCTGGGCGACTGCAGTTCTTTACTGGATCGAAAGATTATTGATCGGGGCGTTTTGGCTTGCCATCGTTTTGGGACTCGGAAGAATTTTATTCATGGGGGTGCTGGCAACAATTCAATACTGGCGGTCAAAAAAAGAAAAGAAGTTGTTGAATGCCTTTACACCCGGTAAGGTGAGTATCATTGTTCCTGCCTACAATGAAGAGGTAAATGCCATAAAAACGATCGAGAACCTGTTACAGCAGGACTATGAAGATCTTGAGATCATTTTTGTGAATGATGGTTCAACCGACAATACATTTGAAAAAGTTGGTAATACCTTTTTGAATAATAGCAAAGTGAAAGTTTTTACAAAGCCGAATGGTGGCAAGGCATCAGCATTAAATTTTGGCATAAACAATTCCGATGGCAACTACCTGGTTTGTATTGATGCTGACACACAATTAATGCCGGATGCCATCAGTCACATGATGAAATATTTCAAACAAACCGCTGTGGGTGCTGTTGCAGGCAATGTAAAGGTGGGCAATGACAGATCTATTCTCACCAAATGGCAATCCATAGAATATACAACGGCACAGAATTTTGATCGGCGCGCCTTCGATCTTATCAATTGCATAACAGTTGTGCCAGGTGCCATCGGTGCATTTAAAAGGGAAGCCATTCTAAAGGCAGGAGGATTTACGAGCGATACACTGGCCGAAGATTGCGATCTCACCATTCGCATTTTGCGCAATCGCTACCAGGTAAGAAATTGCGCAGAAGCTATTGCTATTACAGAAGCCCCGGAGACTCTGAAACAATTTATGAAGCAACGTTTTCGCTGGAACTATGGGATCATGCAAAGTTTTTGGAAAAATAAAGACGCTTGTTTTAACCCGGGATACAAATCTTTAGGTCTTGTGGCACTTCCCAATATTTTATTGTTCCAAATATTGACTCCAATTTTTGCGCCCATTGCAGACCTGTTATTTATCTTAAGCTTGGTATGGAACCGACATGATCCCGAAAGTATGCACCAGATTTTGTTCTTTTATGGATTGTTTCTTGTGGTGGATGTGGCAGTCTCTCTCGTCGCATTTGCATTTGAAAAGGAAAAACCATACAAGCTGTTTTGGATATTGCCTCAGCGGTTTGCATACCGGCAGTTGATATATGTGGTTTTGTTCCGCTCGATAAGGAAAGCTATTAAGGGTGAAACCCAGGGCTGGGGAGTGCTAAAGCGCACCGGTAATGTCAAGTTGATTCGCAACAAGTCTTTCATAAATCCCAACTAATTCAACGTCGATTTTGGCCCATTGAACGATTTTTAGCCAGTTTCATCCGGTGGCATATTTACTTTTAGGCCTGATCAACAGAAATATTTCAGCTCTTCTTATAAAGATTTTGGTTTCGTATGGTTAAGGGTGTGCCCTGCTAGTCTTGGCGGGGCC
>DASYSW010000163.1:0-8549 GCA_036002905.1 Chitinophagaceae bacterium | reverse complement strand
AGTAAAAACAGATCCTTTGCCTTTTTCACTTTGCACGGATATTGAACCATTATGCCGCTGGACGATTTCGCTGGCAATGAAAAGGCCGATTCCAAAACCGGGAAATGTTTGTTCACTTTTACCCTCAGCCCGGTAAAAACGCTCGAATATCCTGACATGATCCTTGCTTTCAATACCGATCCCGTAATCTTTCACCTTTATGATCGCTGCTTCTTTATTACTGTCTGCAAATACTTCAATGCTGTCCGAATCCGGTGAATATTTGATCGCATTGGTCAGGAGGTTCAATAATACCTGGGCTATGCGATCCCTGTCTGCTACTAATTTTCCTTCGAAATCGTTATGTAAAATGATCGCATGTTTTGAAGCAATTTGTCGAATATCCTGTACCGTTTCCTCTACGAGACTACCCAGGTCAAATGCAGTTTTATGCAATTCAAGTTTTCCTGATTCGATCCGCGAAAGATCAAGTAATTCAGAAATAAGTCGAGTAAGTTTAACAACCTGCTTTGAAATCGTATTGAGTGATGACTTGATTGTTTGTTTTGATGATCGCAGTCTTTGCTCATCGGCTTCATTAAAGATGTTCAGCATTAGTTGAACGTAGCCGTTGATAGAAGTAATGGGCGTTTTTAATTCATGGCTGGCCATTTTGATAAAGTCGTCCTTGCGCTGTTCCAGTTTCTTTAATTCTGTGATGTCAGTTACCGAACCTGCAAAGCCAGAGAACTCACCATCCAGGTCATAAAAAGGATATCCCTCTGTCAATCCCCACCTTGTTTCTCCATCATATCGTTTAAATCTGAATTCCGTTTTGAAATTTTTTCTTTGTCGAAAACATTCCCGGAATTCGGTCGTCATGGATTCCCTGTCTTCGTCCGATACTGATTCCATCCAGGTTTTACCAATTACGTCGTCGAAATTTTTTCCAGTCCATTTCAACCAGGTGTCACTTATAAAAACGTTTTCTTCATCTTCATTCGTCATCCATAAAGCCGCCGGGGACGCATTGGAAATAGTTTTGAATAAAAGTTCGCTTTCGAGGATCTTTTCCCTGAATCGTTTTTGGTCATCTATATCCATACAGGCACTGATAAAACCAAGAAACTCTCCTTCGGCAGAAATTCTCGGGACTGAATTGTCAGCTATCCAACGGTATTCACCATCGTGACGCCGTAACCTGTATTCCGTATAAAACCTTTTTTGTTCTTTGAACGAAGCGTTATAAGTATCGATGCACCTTTTTATATCATCAGGATGTACCGAGTCAAGCCATCCTTCGTTGCTTTCCTCTTCACGGGTTCTTCCCGTAAACTGGAGCCAGGTTTTATTGAAATAGTCTTCGAATTTATCGGTACCTGACATCCAGATCATAGCAGGGACGTTGTCAGCCATTGTTTGAAAGAGTTCGACACTTTCTTTAAGCTCAAGTTCTCTTGTTTTCTCTTCGGTAACATCAAGCATGGTCCCCAGCAACCGTCCTCTCAGGCGATCGTCATCAAAAAACATTTTTGCCCGGATGTGTAACCAGCGGATATCATTACTATTATTGAAACGATGAACTCGAGCCTCCAGGTCGAACTTACCGTCACTTCCGGGCTTAGTAGCTTCAATGATCTGCTGCAAAAAATGATTCCGGTCCTCACTGTAGATGTGGTTCAGAAAATCAGTAAAGGGAGGATCTACTCCTTCAGGTATCCCACAGATTTTCCGGCTCTCCACTGAACACAATAGTGTCACCTCCTTGGGATCATATTCCCATGTGCCCAATCCCGTCATTTCAACTGCCATTCTGAAACGCTCTTCATTCTCATGTATCAGCCTTGCGGTCTCTTTTTGCAAGCCAATATTCCTTGCGATCTTCGAGGCACCAATTATCTTACCTCGTATATCCCTGATAGGGGAAGTTGTGAGAGATATGTCAATGAGCTTTTTATCTTTGGCCATTCTCTTTGTTTCAAAATGTTCAACCTTTTTTCCCTGTCTTAGCTGATCGAGTATTTCATATTCTTCATTGACACGTTCCGGGGGGATTATCTTGAATATCGATTGACCGATCATTTCTTCTTCACTGTACCCAAATAACTTCTCCGCCGCATTGTTCCAGCTTGTAACCGTACCCTCCAGCGTTTTGCCGATGATGACATCATCTGAGGATTGAACAATCGCGGCCAATCTTGCATTGAGCTCTTCAATTTGCTTTCTCCCGGTAATATCTCGCGCAATCTTCGAGGCACCGATTATATTCCCGTTTGAATCCCTGATTGGTGATATTGTAAGTGATATGTCAAGTAATTTACCCTCCCTGGTTATTCTCTTGGTCTCAAAGTGATCGATCTTTTCACCTTTTTCAAGCTTGCTGATTATCTCAGCTTCCTCACCTTCCCTGTCTTTTGGAATTAACTTCATGATGGACTGACCAATCATTTCTTCTTCAGTGTAACCAAATAATTTTCCTGCCGCATCATTCCAGTTTGTTATGATCCCATTTAATGTTTTGCCAATGATCGCATCATCTGAAGATTGAACGATCGCCGCTAACCTTGAATTTATCTCCTGGCTTTTCTTTTTTTCAGTAACATCGGTAGTAAATACCAGGACACCTTTCACATTCCCACTTGCATCAAATTCCGGAGTATAGGAGACCTCTAAATACGGATGACTTGTTTTGTAAGGCAGTTCCATTTCATACTTTGTTGCCTTTCCTTTCAAAGCCAGTTCTATTTTATCTTTTACGAGTTCATAAACCGCGGGCGCTAAAAATTCGCCTATCTTTTTGCCAATAACGTCGTCTTTACCCACATTGTGCCAATCCAGGAAAGCTTTGTTGACGTATTCATACCGATTACTATCATTCACATATGCAACTGGAAACGGAATCATTTCAAGAACACCGATCGAAAAACCTGGCTCAGCAAATTTTGCCGCTCCGTCTGTGCCCGGAAAAACACGCTGAATCTTTTGTATTGTGCTCATGAAATCGATTTTCCTGCTTCAAAAAGAGAGTAGACGGCAATTTAAAAAAAGAGTATTACTTCTTCCGTTTACCAACTTTACACAGCAGCTAATATTTTGTATTTTAACTTTTGCTCAGGTCTGGTTGTGTCGACATAAACCTGCAAAGTGGGTAATTTTTTTCCCACCAGACGCCTTCTCCTTTCTGAATAAATTCTAAAAATGGTTTCGTATGGATATCCCGCTTTCTTTATAGCAGCTCAGGGGTCGGGAGTCAGTTAAAAGGAGCATTAAGTATGCCATTTAACCTAAATATATAGCAAGAAGCTAAGATGAGCTTTTTGTGGCGTCGCCGGTTTGTTTAGCATGATATTTTAAATAACAGGCTTCATGAAAACATCTAACGGTTTCAATGTTCCTAAAAGAAAATTAAAAGGTCTACTACAGAATACGGAGAAAAGTGCCGAAGTAATAAACCTGGTCTATGTTTCTGACAAAGAGCCCGGCATTGAGAGATCAAGACAAGGAAAGAATTTTATCTACACAAAAAAAGGAAAAAAGATAACAGGCAAAAGCGATCTTTTGAGGATCAGGAGACTTGTTTTACCACCAGCATGGGAAAATGTATGGATTTGCTCTCTGTCGAATGGTCATTTGCAGGCGACAGGGTTTGACGTAAAAAGGAGAAAACAATATAAATATCATTCGTTGTGGTCGGAGTTCCGCAATCAAACGAAATTTTATCAACTACTGGAATTTGGAAAAAAACTGCCTGCAATACGTGAGAGACTTGCAAAGGATCTTTCAAAGCCGGGTTTGCCATTGGAGAAGGTGTTGGCCGCTTCCGTTATGATCATGCAGGAGACGAATATGCGTGTGGGCAACGAGGCCTATGAAAAGTTATACGGTTCATTTGGGTTGACGACTTTGAAGGACAGGCATGTAAAAATTAATGGCAGTTCGGTAAAATTTTGTTTTAAAGGAAAGAAGGGGATCTACCATGAGGTCGACCTCAAAAGTGCAAAGCTCGCGCGGATCGTCAAGCAGTGCCGCGATATCCCCGGCAAAGAATTGTTTCAGTATTATAATGAAGATGGAGACAGGAGATCAATAGATTCAGGGATGGTTAATGAGTACATAAAAAATATATGTTGTGACAATTTTACTGCAAAAGATTTCAGAACATGGACAGGCTCCGTGTACGCGATCGAGGCCCTTAAAGAATTGGGTTGTTGCGACGATGAAACTGAAAAAAAGAAAAGAACAGTACAGGCTCTTGACACAGTGGCAAAACGACTGGGAAACACAAGAGCTGTTTGTAAAAAATATTATATCCATCCCATTATAGAGGAGTTGTATTCGAGCGGGAAGCTGGAAACATTTTTTCAGACAAAGGCAAACACGGCCAGAAACCAGTTTTCGGAAGCCGAACATATCCTGATGCAAATTTTAGAGAACTCCTGAAAGGCATAAAAAAAATCCCGCTTTGAAAGCGGGACACGTAAAAGTTTTCTCATGTAAACAGTGGTTTGACCAACACGTGGTTGCCTTGGTTGCACAAATTAAAAGAAAAAAAATCAATTTAGCTTAATTCAAAATTCGCGGGCCCGCGACCAGACTTTTTGAGTTTTATCAACCTGTGGATATTGTAAAATGCGATGGTGACCACCACCATTGTTGCTATCAACATAAACAGTATGAACAACGGCTTCAATTCCCTCAACCAATATACTTCGATTAAAACAAAGCCGTGTATGGCACAGATAATTTTCGAAGTAACACTGTGGCTGATCCCCGCATTGGTTAAAAGATGATGAAGGTGAGTTCTGTCCGGCTGAAAAGGAGATTGACCCTTCCAAATTCTTAGCGAGGAAACTCTGACCGCGTCAAAAACAGGAATCAGGACCATACCCAGGGCAAACAGTGGCGCTGCTTTTATGATGGGCTGCGCGACATTACTATTCCCCTGTATAAATTTGGTACAAAGGATGGAAAGAATAAAGCCGACAGCTAATGAACCGGTATCACCCATAAAGATCTTTGCGGGATTCATATTAAAAAACAAAAACCCGAGTATGCTTCCGGCGAGCGCAAAAGCGATAATTGCAAAACTTTTGTCATCTCCTATGGTAAGAAAGATACCGATCGTTATAAGGCTCATGAAACCCATCCCTGCGGCCAGGCCATCAATGCCGTCAATGAAGTTGAACGCATTTATAATACCGACGATGGCAAGAATCGTGAAACTGTACTGGGCAGTTATTGGTAATTCATACAGGCCAAAGAGTCCCCCAAATGTATTAATGCGTATGCCAGACAAAGCAATCAAACAGGCAAGTGCTATCTCTACAATGAATTTGTATTTGGGCGAAAGATCGTTCAGGTCATCCGTAATTCCCATTGCACAAAGAATGGCCATTGAAAAAAAACACGTCATCATTTCACTAGAGAAAGAGAAGGGGAACCATAGGGCCATCGACAAAGTCATTCCAACTATAATAGCAATTCCTCCTAATGTTGGCGTAGGTAATGAATGTTCTTTTCGTGAATCAGGAATGTCATGCAATCGATACTTGTTTACCAACCTTATGATTGGTGGGATACAGACCATGGCAATAACAAAGGCAGAAATGAAACAAAGCAAACCAAACTTATAGTCACTAAAATTCAGTTCAATCTGAAGAAGCGGGATGAGGCTTTTCATTGGGCTCTGGTTTTTGGTTCGATAGAATATTGGAGCAGAAAAATAGAAAGAATACTTTGAACACACAAGACTTTTTTATTGTGTATTTGTCCAAAAAAATTACGATCATTCAACATGAATTTTTCCTAATTTGAAGCGCTTTTAAAATGAACCTTGTGGAAATACTGTTTTGGCTTTGCATAACCGGACTTTTTTATTGCTATGTGGGATACGGCCTGTTATTATTCATCCGCAACAGGCTGAAAAACGCTTTCTCTTCCCTCGAACGTAAAAATACCTTTGAGCTTCCGGCCGTTACACTTGTTGTCGCAGCATATAACGAAGAAACGGTTCTCCCGGAAAAAATAAAGAATTGCTCCGAAATTGACTATCCGCCTCATCTTTTTAATATCATTTTTGTGACAGATGGGTCGACCGACTATTCAAAAGAACTGATCCAGCAACATGATTTTATTACGCTACTTCACCAGCCTGAAAGAAGGGGAAAACTGGCGGCTTTAAAAAGAGCGATGCAAAATGTCAGGACTCCTGTTGTTGTTTTTAGCGATGCGAATTCAATGTTGAACCCCGGCTGCATCAGGGCAATGGTTCGTCATTTTTCAGATGAAAAAGTTGGCGGAGTAGCGGGAGAAAAAAAAGTGCTAACAACTAATCGATCCCTGATCGGGGAAGCGGAGGGTTTATACTGGAAATACGAATCCTTCATGAAACAACAGGATGCGGATTTCAATACTGTTGTTGGAGCAGTCGGAGAATTGTTCTCTATTCGAACAGAACTATTTCATCCTCTTGATGACGATTTGATCCTTGACGATTTTGTTTTTTCAATTCACATCTGTCTCTCGGGATATAAAATAGAGTATGAGCCCAAGGCCTTTGCCAGTGAGACCCCGTCGCAGTCATTGGCGGAGGAAGAAAAAAGACGCGTGAGAATTGCAGCAGGGGCGTACCAGGCGGTACACTATCTAAAACAACATTTGAATATTTTCAAATACCCGCGGCTGGGTGTCCAATACTTCTCAGGGCGCCTGTTACGCTGGGTAGCGTGTCCAATCCTGATCATCTTAGCATTAGTCACAAATATTGGACTGGTCATAGATCACCAGGGCCTTATTTTTTACTATTCGTTAGTTGGACAAAGTGCTTTTTACCTGCTGGCATTAACCGGGTGGATTTGCGTCGTTACAGGTCGCCGGATGGGAATCCTGGCCGTTCCGTTTTATTTCGTGTTTATGAATCTATGTCTTGTGAAGGGTTTTTTTAATTATGTGAGAGGCAGGCAAACGATCCTATGGGAAAGATCGATGCGCGAGGCTTTCGAATAACTAACTTCTCGATTATATTGATAATTCTTTTACAATTTCATTCCGGTTTCTATAAGAGCAGGCACTTATTTTTGTAAAAAAATTGCGACATAATTTCTTCGCCCGCTATACTATCAAATCCCATAGAATATCTCAAAGGCGTTGGCCCTCAAAAGGCTGAGCTTCTGAAAAAAGAACTTGGGATCTTTACTTTCAACGATCTGCTCGACCATTTTCCTTATAGGCATGTCGATAAAACAAAAGTCAGCCTGATCGGAGATATCAATTCAGCAACCGACTATATTCAAGTGGCGGGCATTCTATCTGTGGTTGAGTTGGCCGGCCAAAAAGGAAAAAAAAGATTAGTTGGGCAGTTAGCAGATAAATCAGGCTTTCTTGAATTGGTTTGGTTTGAGGGAGTGAGTTGGATCCAGAAAAGTCTTAAGATGGGTCAAAGCTATCTCGTGTACGGAAGGGTTAGTTTTTACCTGGGCCATCCGCAAATTGTTCACCCGGAAATGGAACCCATTACGGAAGCGACATCTGAAGGCAAAAATTATCTTGAACCGATTTATCCAAGCACAGAAAAATTAAAATCAAGGAGCCTGGGAGGCAGGCAGCTTGGCAAGTTGACACAGGCATTGTTTGCCATATTGAGAGAAAAGGATATTCCTGAAAATCTTCCGACACCACTTTTACAGCGGCTGAAATTTTTACCCCGCTATATCGCCTACCAGCAGATTCACTTTCCGGGTTCGATGGCTAATTATGAGAATGCAATAAGGCGTTTAAAATTTGAAGAATTTTTTTTATCCCAATTACGATTAGGCAGGTTGCGCTTGCAGCGTCATCGTTTTTCAAAAGGAATTGTTTTTGACAAAGTGGGGGAGTTGTTCAATACATTTTACAGTAATTATCTTCCATTTGAATTAACAGGGGCACAAAAACGGGTAATCAAGGAAATAAGAAATGACACAGCCAAAGGTCACCAGATGAATCGCTTATTGCAGGGAGATGTCGGGAGCGGAAAAACCATTGTGGCCTTACTAATCATGTTGTTGGCCAACGACAATGGTTACCAGGCGTGCATCATGACACCCACTGAAATATTATCGCAGCAACATTATAACAATATTCTCGGGTTACTAAAAGATCTTCCGGTAAATATCAGGCTACTGACTGGTTCAACGAAAGCATCTGAAAGAAGGAAGATTATTGACGGGCTTGCGGAAGGTAGCATTCATATTCTTGTTGGCACACATGCGATGATCGAAGAAACGGTAAGGTTTAAGAATCTTGGACTGGCAATTATTGATGAGCAGCACAGGTTTGGCGTCGCTCAGAGATCAATGTTGTGGGAAAAGTCTGAAACACCGCCTCACGTCCTTGTGATGACCGCAACGCCAATTCCCAGGACGCTGGCAATGACCGCATATGGTGATCTCGATTATAGCATTATGGACGAAATGCCGCCCGGAAGACAACTAATCAGTACTGTCCATCGTTATGAAACCAGGCGGCCACAAGTAATGGATTTTATACGAAGCGAAATAGCAAAAGGAAGGCAGGTCTACATAATTTTCCCC